>JBKJKY010000038.1:0-9920 GCA_046597175.1 Parcubacteria group bacterium | reverse complement strand
AGTAACAATCCCAAGGAGGGAATTATGTTAGGAACAGACAAAATTGAAGCACTTGAAGAAGCAGCAAAAAAATTAGTAATCGCAGGAAAGAAAATCAACGCTGATGGAAAGGTTGATATGTCAGACCTTCCGGTAGTAATCGGTCTTCTCCCAGAGATTCCTTCTTTCGTTAAAGCATTCTCTGAAATACTAGGGGCCTTCGATCAATTGAAAGACATTGACGTAGCTGAAGCTATTGCTCAGATCCAAAAGATTAACGCAATCATTAAAGAAATCGAAAAGGCTTAATTATGGGTGCCTCTCTAATCGGTGCAATTGAACAACTTTTAAAATTGGGCAATCTCGCCATGGAAGAGAGGCATCTTTATGACGACAACTTACTTAAGGCAAAAAGGAAATGGTATGAGGAGTTCGATAAGCTTGAAACTGAAGACGGTTCTGATAACGCTCTTGATGACGTTACAGACGAGTTGCGCCTCCTCCTCGATGCAATTGTCGAAGCCACTAGAGCGAAGAACGCTTAGGATCGATAAAGTAACCCTTGATCGCTTTAAATACTGCGGAAGGGTTAGACAGAATATATTTTCCAGATGGAAACAGACTTGTGATTACATTCCGTTTACAGACAAAGAAAAAATTAAAGAATTAGCAGATAAAGATATGGTCTTAAAACAACGAGTGAAACCATGAAGAATAAGAAAAAAAGTAATTTAGATGATTTGATTCAAAAATACGTAAACGCCAAAGGGAATGAGAAAAAACTTCTTTTAGCGATTATAAAAAGAAAGAACCCGGACTTTAAGGAGATCAAATGAGCGATTGGTATAATAGAAACGCGGAAAGTAATACTTCTCTAATGCCTAATTCAAGAGAGGAATACGAAAAAAAATTATTGGAAAGAAAAGGGGAGCAATCCCCGATGGAGGCTCAAGCTTCTGAACCTGCTGAAGAGTCTCAAGGAAGTGCAGCACAGCCTATAGTATCGCCAGCCGATATGAGTGCTCAACCTCAAGGCCCGGATATGCTGGGTACGTTAGGTAAAGCAGGAATGATGAGCGGAAACCCATATCTCATGGCCGCAGGTTTAGGGCTTCAAGTAGTTTCTGCTGGTGAACAAAATAAACGTAATCAGCAGCAAGCTCAAAGACAAGCTTACAACGATAGAATTAAAGCTCGTCAGCAAGCTATGTCTCAAATTGCTTCTATGGGTATTCAATAAAAAGTAGAGGAAGTATATGAGAAGAACAGAATATTTACTTACTGAGCTTCGTAACTCTACTGATAACGTGGAGACAAGTGCTATTAAAGATGCGGAGTTAATTGGATATTTTAACTACGCTCAAAAGCTCATTCAGAATTTAATATTTAACCTGAATCCCAAAGCGGATATTTTTAAAGCGGTAAAAGATTACACTTATAATTCTTTAGGGGAGTATACACTTCCTTCTGATATTTTTGCAGTCAACGCACTTTCATCGGTTCAATGGATTCAGAGTGGCTATGCTTATACGATTAAAAGAATTGATCCGGTTGAAAATACGGCAGGATACTACACTCAAGACGGAAAGCTAGTAGTTAAAGGTTTCAATAATTTTGATGTGAGAGTTACCTACTTTAAAGTTCTTCCAAAAATGGATAAGCGCTGGGGAAAAGTTAAAACTGTAAATTCTGCGGTCTCTTTGGTTGTTGATACTGGATACGACGTTTTGGCATCAACGGTTGATGACAGTATAACGGTCGTTGATAAATATGGCGCTCAAGTTCTTGCTAATATCTATATCGATTCTTTTACTACAGATACGTGGGCAACGACCAACGCACTTACGGGGGTTACAACTGCGAATTACGTTTGTATGGGCGCTAACTCGGTAAACGCTTCTCAACTTCCGGATTCATGTGAGACGTATCTTATAGACTATGCAAGATCTAGAATTCAAACCAGAAATGTATACGACGATGGTGGAATGCAAATGAATTTTTCTACTGCCCAGAAAGCGGATATTGCCGCACTATTTGCAAACAACCAAAAAGATATAGAATTCCCACCGATTACAGATTACGACTCACTAGATTTTTAAAATAGCTAAAGAGGTCATATGCTAGATAAACGCTTACAACTCGGCGGTTTGCAAGTTGGTGGTCCAAGAACCATGCAGAATTCCGCTCGATTCAGAGTAGCGGATAACGTATTTCAAACGCTTGATGAATATATGGTTCCTCGTTTTGGGAATAAGAGTTTTATAGATGTTGCCGCAATTGACGGAACAATCAGCGCAGTAGTTCACGCCACTAGATACAACGACGATGTTTTTACAATAGCGATAAATTCATCAAACGAATATGTTTTCATTTACAATGGCGTATCCATTCCCGGTCCAACAATCGTTACCAC
Organism: Parcubacteria group bacterium; assembly: GCA_046597175.1. Taxonomy (GTDB): domain Bacteria; phylum Patescibacteriota; class Minisyncoccia; order Phycocordibacterales; family Zambryskibacteraceae; genus CAYLHJ01. The sequence goes on along the minus strand of JBKJKY010000038.1, from coordinate 7,528 downwards.
CTTTTCATATGGATCAGGGGATCTTCCATCAGAAGGACCACAGTTTATTGAGAAACTAGGTTGTTTGTTTATACATTTCCCCGGCAAGGGACTTTATAAGTTCGATGGATTTCAAGTTTATAGAACAGGAACTCCGCTTCCGTACTATCAAATAGGCAGTACATACTTAATTTCACCAACATTCTATCTAAGAATTATTCAGCACCATATTGACCAACAAGGGAACGTGGTAAATTCGGGCTATTTTGATTCTTTTGTAAGAACAGTCACGTCTGCTTTGACGGTTAGAACAGATCAGGGCGCTACTGTTAGTACAAGTGAATCAAGACCTCCTGGAGAAACACCAAGTCTGGCCAACGAATATATGGCGAGATTTGCTAAAGGCATATCTTTCGTAGAGAATTTTCCAATCGGAGAAGTGGTTGTCACGACTAATGGGGACCACAACGTAAAAGTTGGAGAATACTTAGTTTGCAGTATTCAACGACAGTTCGCTAATAGCATTTTAAGGTTCGGTTTTGCATACAAAGTTAAAAGTTTTAACGCTACTACTGTAACTTTTGAAAAACCTAGATACATGAGTGAGTCAGGAGAATGGACGGATGCTACAGGTGTTATGGGCTATCCAGGGAATCCGACGTATTTTTCAAATTACTGGCTATCTACATGGACTTCTACTGCGCTTACAGGGAACTATGTGATTCAAGACATTATACCTTGTATGTATCAGTCAGCGATAAACCACACTTTCACTATTAACGTAGCATCAACCACTGTTCCCGGGAATCTTGCTCAAGGTAACTTGTTCAATCTTTCAGGTAATCTAGGTGATGTTTATGCTGTGACAACGGTTAAAAATGTATTTCCTGTTTTTTCTCAAGACCCATCAAGATCTTTCTGCACTTATGGCGACCTCGCTTGTATCGCTTATAAAAATGAAATCTACTTCTCGGATACTTCTGACGGTGGATCATTTGAGATGGTTAACGGGCTTTCTTTTATTCTGGTTGGTGAAGGGGATGATGGTGACATTCAAGCAATCCAAGCAAGTTCAGACTTTATGCTTGTTTCTAGGCAGTATAAAAATTACTACTTATCAGGGAATCTTCCTACAGCAAACTATAGACCAAGTGCTATTTCTCAAACAAACCTTGGAGCATATTCAAATGAAGCCACCGCTCTTTGTTCAGACAAAATCGTATTCGTAAATAAGACTGGAGTTTGGGCCTTATCATCGGGCGGTAAATGCCAAGAGCTATCGTTTAACATTCGCGGTCTTTTTGACACTTTTGCAGATACAAAAGAATACGTTGAAGAACTTTTCTGGAATTTTAATTCTTATTCTGTTTATGCTTCGGGAAACAATCAATGGTTAAGACTCAGATTAGATGTAACTAGAAACCTTTTATCGTTTCTTATTCCCGGGGATGGATCAGGAAAAGCTTTAATTCTTAACCTCAATAATGGTGAGTTTTATACTTGGAACGACTTATTGTACGGATTAACCGCTCCGAAGATTGCAGATATGTTTTCTATCAATGGATTCTATTACGTTTCTGGAAACGGAACAGGAGAAAAATCTGTAAGAAAAGAAGATAGAACTACAGGGACAAAATACGATTACAGTGCAGGGTCTTACCCACCAAAGCTCCAAACAACATGGTTTACAGCTAACCAACCATCTTTAGAGAAGAAAATTAAACAAATCAAAATATGGGGCATTGTTTCGGCAAGCGTTCTTATATCCTACCTTATCGATTGGTATCCGACAGCTAGAGAGCAAAAAACGTACGTAAATTCTGACGCTGATTTATTCTCCCATAAGCAGCAGCTTACTCCTGCAAATGCTCAGGCCTGTTCAGTATCGTTAGTTTTAAGCAGCATAACTCGTTTCGAGATAGAAGGACTAGAACTTGAGTTCGAACCTTATCAGAAGGAAATTAAACGATGAGCGTTGGACAACAAAAGTCTTTTAAAGATATTCCTTTTTTAGAAGAAGAAAAACAATCCGAATGGGTAAGTATAATTAATGAGCTTATTACCCAACATAATTTCTTGTCTAAAAATTTATCCCTTCAATCAAATTTTGACGGGCAGATCATCGAAAATATTGCGTTCACAGCAGGGGAAACGAAGCAAATACCACATAGCCTTGGCATTATTCCACCTTATCGTATTATACTAAGGCAGGTAGGCAACGGTGTCATTTCTGACATTCCCTCTGATTGGACCGATAAGTCAATCAAACTAATTAATAATGGCGCAGTCTCGGTGACTGTAACCATAATGATAGTGAGGGAGTAAATATGGGTAACTTTTTTAAAGATGCCATTCAGAAACAAAAAGATCTTGAGTCTCAACAACAATCAGATTCAAATGACCGTTTAAATCGCATTATGACTAATGATCCGAACTCTTCGGGTTATGGAGTAAGTGGTAGTTTCAATGAAGTAAGTGGTAGACTTGAAGGCCTTGAAAGAGCAAAAACTCTTACAGGTCAAAACCCTTACGAGATTGGTAAAGACTACCAAGAAGCTTACGGCAATATCAAGAAAAGATCAGAAGGTACGGATACCGCTTCTGAACTTCTTCGGGCCAATAAGTCTGGTGCAGTAGCAGAAGCTAGAACTCAAATGCAACAACAAGGTGTCAAAGGTGGAGCAGCTTTAGGAGCGGTTTCACAGATTGAACGTGCTAAATCTTACGATGTTAATAACCAATTAGTTCAAGCGCAGAAAGAAGCTCAGTCAAACTATTTGAATGCAGCTAAAGCGAATGCTAATTTCACTCAATCAAGTGAAATGAATTTTGGCCAAATGGCAGCGGGAAAAGATGTTCAAGCTCCACCACAAAATAGCAATGGTTTTGGAACGGTCATTTGTACTGAGTTAAATCGCCAGGGTTATTTTGATGCAGAAACATTTGCTCTCGACCAGGAATACGGCCATAAACTTCTTTGTGAAAAACCCCACGTATATTTTGGATACCTTTCATGGGCACGATATTTAGTGCCTTTGATGAAGATGTCTAAGATCTTCACCCACATGGTTGCAGTATTCGCAGTCCCCTGGGCAAAAAATATGGCCGGTAAAAAGAATCGTTTCGGCAAAGCAATCTCAATTGTTGGTGAGTTTGGTTGTGGAATAATTGGTAGATTAATCATTTCAGGAGAAACATATGCAGTTCAAAAAACGAAATAATAAAATTTCGGCCGACGTTGTAGAGTCTAAGCCTTTCATGGGTTCAGAGAAAATGGCACCTAAGCCTTTCATGGGTTCTGAAAAACCTATGATAAAAGATATGGAAGGTTCTAAAAAAGTAAGTGGCGATATTGGTGTAAAAGCTAGTCTTGCAAGTCTCAGAAAGAAATCAGATATGCCCACCATAAAAACCACGACCGCTATGGAAATGGAAGAAGAGGGCGAGAAATCTGAAAGCTCCGATGCTTACAAAGACAGAATTAAAAAGCGTATGAAGTAAAAGGTGGTCGTATGATAGACGAAAAGAAAAAGAGTAATCTTTCATATTTGTTTAATGAAGGACCATCAAACTACGTCGAAAGAATTGATACGGAAGGTAAAGTAGTTTCTGAAAGCCCTACAGCTAAAAGAATCTATAATCCTAAAACTAAAATAGCTGAAGTTAGTAATGCTCCAATTGGCGTTGAAGCGGAAGTCAAAACGCCTGAAGTTGAAGCCCCTAAAACGGAAGCCCCTCCGGTTGCTGAAGCTCCAAAGCCAATGTCTAATAGAGTTTACGCCTCGGATGCTCCTTCTCAACAAACAGTAAGCTCAGAAACAACTTCTCACGCTTCACCATCTCAAGGACCATCTTCTTGGGAAAGGGCCTTAATTGGAGCTACACCTCTCCTCGTCGGGTTATTAACAGGCAATAAGCTTGAAGGTACTCAGACTTCATCAAAATATTTTGTGGGTGAAGAGTCTGATAGATATAAACGTGAAAAAGATTTGAATGATAAACTATCTGCGGCCCAACTAAAGAGAAAAGAAAGCTCGGGCAAGTTACAAGCTAAGACATTTGAGTACCAAGGTGGGGACGGCGTTAATCGTATTGGTCGATTTATTAATGGGCAGCAATTAATCGACGAGGGGAATGACCCTCTATCACCTTCGGATGCTACTAAAGACAAGTTCGGTCAAACAGTGGTTGAATCAGAAAAATTTCCAGGCCGTTTTGAACAATGGTCTACAAAGAATGGTAAAAAATACGAGTATTTAGGCAAAGACTTTAAGAAAGAAGATGTATTTCTTAAAGACGCTTTTAACCCTGATACCGGAAAAAATGAATATAAGATGTTTACCAAGTCAGGAGACAATTTAGGGTGGGCAGGTCAATTACCTGAAGGTATGAAAAAATACCTTACTCTTGAAGACAGAATGACTCTTAAAAAATTCGAAAAAGAGCTTAAAGACCCTGAACTAAAATTCAAACAAACTCGTGATCTAAATAAAGACCGTGAGGGAGTAATAACCACTAAGAATACCAGAGAGCTTGCAGAGGCTCACGGAAAGATTATGCAGTCTTCTTTTGGTAAAGACCCTATAAGTGATGTTTCGACCGTAATTGCTTTGTTCAAGATGATGGACCCCGGATCAGTAGTGCGTGAGTCTGAATTAGCGTTAGGATTACAGGCGAGATCATATGATGATTTTGTGAACAACATTAGTCCTATTCTAACTAAGCAAAGATATTTGACTCCTGCCCAAGTAAAAGGTATCCGCTCTCTAGCTGAGAAAATGTACCAACAACAACTAGCAGTACAAGAAAGTTCAGTTGATTCTCAAATGAAAGCTAGAGCTAAAGAATACGGGCTTAACCCTGAAAGTGTAGCTCCAAAAATTTCTTCTCCATATAAACCGCCTACAAACGCACCCATGGTTAGAGTTTCTAGAGAGGGCAAAATGTACAACATTCCTGCATCTCAATTAGATGCTGTTCTTAAAGATGACCCTTCGATCAAGGTAGAACAATAATGGGAAAATTATTAGATAAGATGATTGCAAACGGTGATGCTTCTGAAGTCGATGAAGTGTCTGAGAAGAAAGCTTCTCCTGTAAAAGCCAAGAAATCTCTGCTCGATACCATTGTTGCTTCAGGAGATGGTGAAGAAGCATTTCATGAACAACAAACATCAAACGCTCAGGATATGGCCCTCTTAGCTGCCCAAGGCGCAGCGAGGGATTTTCTTGATGAAGGTGTAGGGTTTGTTAAATCAAAGCTCAATGGCACAGAATATAAAGACGAGAGAAATCAATTCAGAGACAAGATTGGTGCTGCTCGGGAAAGAATGGGTGTTGTTGGTGATGCTGCTGAGTTGGTTGGAAACGTAGGAACTTCTATGATTCCTGGGGCAAGAATCGCCACCACCGTTGGAGTAGAACTCGCTGATGCTGCTCTTCAAGGCCTAGGCTCTGCCGATGAGATGGAAGACGCTCCTTTGCAAGTCGCAAAGTCTATGGCCGCAAGTGGCGCGGCTCAAGTGGGCGGCAAGGTCGTTAGCAAATACTTTGAAGAACCTGCCAAAATACTTGCTCGTACAGCAGGGGCAAGAGGAATGGATTTTCTCAAAGGTCGTGGCGGTAAGATGGCCCCGGATAAGGTGGCAAAAGAGTTAGATGATTTGGGCTTTTTCCGTCAAGGAGAAGTGGTATTTGATACTCAGAAAAAAAAGTTTTTGCCAAATCCATCAAAGGGACGACTTGAAACATTCTTTAAACCTCAATCTCTTGAAGATTTGCATAATCGCGCTCAGATAGCGATGACTGCAATTAAGACCAAGAAAGCTGAACTTCTAAAGGGAAAAGTTATTCCCCTCCAAAAATTAGCTACTACTATTAACGATGGAATTAATGAATTTATTCCTAAAGGCTTCAATGTTGCCAGTAGAGAAGAAGCGATAAAATCCGTCAGAGACACCATATTTGATGATCTATCCTACCAAGGGGTTATTAATCGTGGTGGAGTCGATGCCACGGGACTTGATACTTACAAAGGCTATCTAGGTGCTGAAACCGATAAATCTTTTATTAAGCGTTTAAAAGACGTTGGGATGGATGATGAAGCGATTATGAAATTTCGCTCAAAAATTGATGACCTACTTACAAGTTATGGCGGAATTGATTACAAAGACAATAACCTCATCTCCCATAAACTGAATCTCCTGGCCGAAGATGCTTGGAATAAAATTTCCAGAGAATCAGGATATGGGGTTGAAGGTCCGAGATTAACTCGTGGGAATTGGTGGGATAAGACTATGGATCTAGTGAACCCTGCACCTGTGGGCGTAGCTAGAGCAAGAATCGGCAATAATATAGACGGTTACCCAATTGAAGCTATTAGAAAAGGTTTTAAACGTGCTCCGGTTGAAATGATCGATAACAACGCTCATGGCGAAAATTATGAGGAACAAATACCTATGCAGCGACCAAATGAGCAAAAACCCCAAGGGAGAAATCCAAATTCAGTCCCTAATCTAGCGGAACAGTTTATCCGTACACCACTACCAAGAACTACTGAAGAGCTTATGAAGAATAAGCAATTTGTACTTGGTAAGGTAGCTCAGATGATGCCTGAGATGTTCGAATCGGTTAAAGACGTTTACGATCATAACCCAGAAAATCTGGGGGAGCTTGCACAGGTTATTGCTCAGAAAATGCCTCATATGTTTGCTAAAGATAAATACAATCGTTTTGATGGTCGTATTGTCAGTGAGAAAGACAAGCAAGCAGCTATCAAAGATACACTATTAAACGACAAGATAAGCACCATTGAGCAAGCTAAGATCATTACGAAATTAAACAAGGAAGGGCTTTTTGAAGGCCAATAAGGGAGCATAGATGACTACTGAAATATTTCAAGGTAATCCGAAACAACTTAAAGACCATGTTGATGCTTTGATTTTAGCATCGGCACCAACAAAACTGCAGGTCATCCCCCTGGCCGATAGATCTTGGTACATGATTATTTGGTCTTAAAGGCAAGTACCCATCGGAATGAACTTTTGATGGGTATATTAGCGGATTATAGCGGTTGTTGTGAAGGTTATGCCTGATGGGTACTTATTAATTTTCTACCCATCAGGTATCAGAGTCAATAATAAAAATCGTGTTTAAATCGTGCGAATTATAGTCCTAAACCAAAAAGTTTAACCATTACTGCATTACTTAAAATAAGACCTATTCCAAAGCAAAACCCGTAACCAATTTGTACTGCAAAATTCATGTTAATTCCTTTTTTTAGTTTGCCAACCATCCAAGCTTTCTAGCTGCTTCGTGAGATTCAAAAGTTAATCGATTATTAGCGTTTTTAGCGTCTGAATACTTGTCCGCAGTAAGAACAAACACCCTTTCACCACCATGATACGATTTCTCATAAGATCCAGTATAGGTCTTCTTACCAAACTTTTTGTGGGTCCATGATTTCTTCCTCTTGATCTTCATATTTCCTCCTTTGGAAATTCACTGTAAATTTTAATTTCTATATTCACGCCTTCACCTCTTGTTTAATT
>JBKJKY010000017.1:0-2969 GCA_046597175.1 Parcubacteria group bacterium | reverse complement strand
ATAGCTGCCATCGGTGAAGGGGCAGGCATCCCGCAGAACGGCGGTTGCGTCATCCTGTGCGCCGACTGAGACGATTCCGGCACTGACTACGACCATTACCAGCATAAGTATTCCGATTATCTTGCGCATGATTTTCTCCTGTGTATGTGCGTTCGTTGTTGATGTCTCTACGATACGACAGGAGGGGAGTGGGTTACTGGTTGCGCGGCTGATGCACACTCCATGCGTGGTCTATGGGCGGCTGACGGGAAGCCTACGACCTGACGCGTACCCTACGCCACGGTAAAGAAGGTAAAGAAAAGCGGTTGGCAGTTGGCTTTTGGCTCCTACAAAATGGTTGTTTGCGGGCGGTGTCGGCGATGTCGTCAACGTCATTAGGCTTTTTTGTGGCGGCGGCGGCGACATAAAATGGCGGGGGCGATGGCGGCGGTGCGTTTTTTGTTGCAGCAGCGGAAGGATGGTCTGCTGCTGCAACGCTTGCTGCAAAAATAGTATCCAGATAGAAGTTGTCGTCCGCCGTCAGAGGCTCAAGCCCAATACGGTTGGGATAAGCACTCAACTCTCAACTGTGGAGCGTATATCCCCTCCCTAAATCCCTCCCTATGCATTACCCACATCTTTTGAGGGGGAGAAAAAAGGAATAAAATGGGAGATAGGGTAAGGAAAAGGAGATGGAAAGATGAAAAGCGCTATAGGGGATGGGGAATTACCAGACGAACGGTTGGTGAAGCGCTTAGAATTATTGGTGGAACAATTAAGCCAATCGCCTGAACAAAGTATCCCACAAGCCTGTGGTAGCGTGCATGATGTCAAAGCGGCCTACCGTTTTTTGGGGTAACGAACGGGTGAGCCACCAAGCCATTATTGCCCGACAACGGGAAGCCACATGGGAACGGATGAAAGGGCAATCAGGGGTGTTAATGGTGCAGGACACGACCAGCTTTGACTTCAGCCATCATCCGGCGACAAGTGGCATGGGAGCGTTAGAAAATGAATACTGTCATGGATTTCTGGCACACAGCACACTGGCGGTGAGTATGTCGGGTGTGCCGCTGGGATTGGTGGAGCAGCAAGTATGGGTACGCCGAGAGGAAGAGAAAGGCAAACGCCATCAACGCCACACGACCCCCTTTGAGGAAAAAGAAAGCTACCGTGATTGCTAGTTGGTGAAAAGATTAGTAAAAGCCAGAGCAAGGATAGAAGCGTGAGCTTTCACATCAAAGCCATGGTTGGTGCGGGCATGAAGATGTTGAACACCCATGGCTTCCATTTGACTATAGACGGTTTCAATGCGTCTGCGGTAGAGACGGAGATCATAGTCATCAGCCCAACTCAGAGGCGACATATTTTTGCGGCGAATGGCAACCAAACGCACACCAGTCGTTGCTAAGATGCTGTCGGCATCTTTTTCAGAAATGTAGCCTTTGTCAGCAAAAACAGTCGCTCCTTCAGGCAATCCATAGGTCAATTCATGGATCGGGTTCAAATCTTGTTCCGAAGCGGGCAGTAGATCAAAGCTCACCGGTATCCCGCTTGCGGTGCAGATCAAATGCAAACGCCAACCAAAGAACTTCTCCTTTTTGGCGGCACAGTAGCCGCAAAACGCCTTGCCTCTCACCTTTTTGCAGCGACGTGCTCGTACCCGTCTGCAGACCGGAAACGGCATACTATCCATCACAAACACAGTTCCTTGGCGGCAGACTTCAGCCAACAATCGCACGATCTCACACAACCAATCACGCAACTTATGCAATCGTCGGTTGAACCGGGATACACTCAGTCCTTTTACATATCCCAAGCGGATGAGTATGCACAAAGCCCGCTCATGATGGTTCTGAAAATATTTAGCTGCAATTACCGCCACCGTCAAGATTTCAGCGCCAGACCCGATCGCACGACAATCGTCTTGAAAATCCCATGCTTTCAAGAGGTCATCAATGACCACGTAACTGGTTACAATATAGGTGTCGTTCATGCTGCCCTCTCGTTTTATGGTTGTGTGGTAACTCCCATTTTAACGAGTACGGCATGAACGACTTCATCTTGCAATCACGGTAAAGCTACAAATGGGTGCTGGGATTACCCGAAGCGTATCTGGCTGAAAGACCCAAGTGGGTCACGGTGTGTGACCGTGAGGCGCACATCTACGAATTCTTGGATGTCGTGCTGGAGCAAGCGGGTGACTTCATTGTACGTGCCAGTCAAGGACGCAGCTTTACCGAGGCAGGAGAAGAAGTGTTCAAGCCCATTGCCCAACAGCTGCCACACGCGCTTTACAGTCTGTGGCTCAAACGTCGCCCCGACCGCGAGGCGCGTAGTGCCGCTGTGGAATTGCGTTGGGGATCGGTCACGCTCAAACGTCCCAATCGGGCGGACACACAGCGCGCGACCCTCACCCTGCAAGTGGTCGATGTTTGTGAACCGGATCCTCCGGCTGGCGAGGAAGCCGTTCACTGGTTGTTATTGACTTCACGTCCAGTTGAGACCGTTGAGCAGGCACAGCAGATCGTGACCTTCTACACCTATCGCTGGCTGATTGAACGCTTTCACTATGTCCTCAAAAGTGGCTGCAAACTCGAAGAACGCCAACTCCGTGAAGAAAAACGCTTGGAGCGTCTGCTGGCGGTCTATAGTCTAGTTGCTTGGAAGTTGCTCTGGCTCACCTATCTGGCACGCCAAACCCCAGATGTTCCCTGTACCGTCAGCTTACAACCTTACGAATGGCAGGCTTTGTATGCTTTCATTCACCGCACTCAGCGGCTTCCCACCTCCCCGCCCACTTTACACCAAGCCGTCCGCTGGATCGCTCAACTGGGCGGTTTCCTTGGACGCAAAGGCGATGGCGAACCCGGTGTCAAAGTCCTCTGGCGCGGCTGGACACGCTTCCAAGACATTATTGATACCTGGACCATTTCTCACCCCTCTCCCTCAAAAGATATGGGTAATGCATAGCCCTGAGGGAGAGGGGA
>JBKJKY010000012.1:0-3999 GCA_046597175.1 Parcubacteria group bacterium | reverse complement strand
ACAACAATAAGGGCGGTCGATATTCGTTTCTGGTATGCTTTCATGAAAAATTAAAAAGAAAATTAAACGGTGTAATTGGAAATTAGACTCTAGTATATCGTGAATTACTTCGTGGGGCCAGAGATTTATTATGATATAATTTGAGGTAATGATTAAGCGTTACGAGTACAAAGAGACCGTCTGGATCGATCTCATAAATCCAAGCGCCGAGGAGGTGTCTCAAATCTCAGAGGAATTTCGTATTTCTCCTGGCATTACTCACGAGCTCGTCTCTCCCTCATTCAAATCAAGGGTTGATGTGCACAAGGATTATATCTATATGATCCTTCACTTCCCTATTTTCAAACATTCAGACGACGATGACTCACGGCAGGAAGTAGACTTTGTAATCGGCAAAAACTTTCTCATCACCACCCGGTACGAAAGCATCGACGCAATGGAAACATTTGCAAAAGTAGTGGAGGTAAACTCAATCCTTGATCGAGGATTCCCCGATGACTATACCGGGGTAATGTTCTTTGGAATTATTCACGAAATCTACCAAGCACTCTTTTATGAACTTGAGTATATCGAAAGTTCCCTGATCAAAATTGAAAAAGGAATATTTGGCGGACAAGAAAAAGAGATGGTGGTGCACCTCTCAGAAGTAAGTCGCAATCTCATTAACTTCCGCAAAGCAACAGATTTTCACTCAGAAGTCCTCGCATCGCTCGAACATTTTGGTGGCAAACTCTTTGGCGAGCAGTTTTCATACCACGTGCAGAAGGTTATTGATGAATATCGCAAGGTTGCAAATGGGCTTCGCAATAACATGGAGTTTGTAAATGAGCTCCGTGAGACAAACAACTCCCTCCTTTCTACCAAGCAAAATGAAATCATGAAGACCCTCACCATCATGGCTTTCGTCACATTTCCCCTTACTCTTATTTCCTCCGTATTCGGTATGAACGCAGCTGATGTACCAATTATTGGTATGAGAGGTGATTTTTGGTACATTGTTGCAATCATGCTTTCAGCTGGTATGGGGCTGTTTGCATACTTCAAGCATAAGAAGTGGTTCTAAAGCCCCAGTGTTAAGTCGTTAGTTTTAAGTTTTAAGTAGACTCGATTTCGAAACATACCATACGAAATACCATGCTGAAATTACACAATACACTGAGCGGAAAAACAGAAGGATTTGCACCAATTCATGGTGATAAGGTGCTGATGTACAACTGTGGACCTACCGTCTACGGTGTTCAGCATATTGGCAATCTTTCTATGTATGTGTTTACCGATGTACTCAAGCGTTCTCTAGAGTTTCTAGGTGCATACGAAGTAAAGCAAGTTATAAACTTTACTGATTTTGGCCATCTCACCGGAGAGAACAATGGAACACCAGACGAAGGCGAAGACAAAATGGCAAAGGGACTGCGAGCAGAAGGACTCGAGCAAAGTCTCGAAAACATGAAAATTCTTGCAACGAAGTATGCTGATACTTTTATTCGAGATCTTTCTGCACTCAATATCAATACCAATCGTATTATTTTCCCCTATGCAAGTGACTACATTCTTGACCAAATTTCTTTAATTCAAACTCTCGAGAAAAAAGGATTTGCTTACAAAACATCTGATGGACTTTATTATGATACTGCGAAGTTCCCGCACTATGGTGAGCTTGGTAATATGCAAAAGAAATCAGAAGAAGCAGAAGCTCGCATCGAAAGTAATCCAGAAAAACGAAATCCACAAGATTTTGCTTTATGGAAATTAAGTGAAAAGATTGGCTGGCTCTCACCGTGGGGGCGAGGATTTCCTGGCTGGCATATTGAATGTTCTGCAATGATCATGAGTATCCTTGGTCCTCAGATTGATATTCATACCGGAGGCATCGAGCACATCAGCATTCATCATAATAACGAAATAGCGCAGACTGAGGCCGCTACAGGACTTCGTCCGTTCTCAAAATTTTGGCTTCACCGAGCACATCTCCAGATAAATAATTCTAAAATCGCAAAGTCTGATGGGAATGTAGTGTATCTTTCAGAAATAGAACAGAAAAGTTACTCACCTATCGCACTTCGATACCACCTACTTACCAGTCATTACAGAACTGCAACAAATTTCACATGGGAGGCGCTCGATGCGAGTAGCGAAGCCTACCTGAAACTTGTACGCACCGTGCGTTCATTTCCAGAGGGTGGCGTAGTAGACAAAAACTACCTCGATCGATTTACTGCCTTTATTGAAGATGATTTGAATACCCCGCAAGCTCTTGCCCTCATCTGGGAGCTGCTCAAAGATGTGAGAGTGGTACCAGAAAATAAGCGAGCTACTATTGTGATATTCGATAGAGTGCTTGGGCTTAATCTCGAACACGCAGTTATTCCCAAAACCCACACTGATATTGCGTCACTCCCGATTGAAATCCGTGAAATAATTGATGCACGTGAAGTAGCACGAAAAAACAAAGACTTCACAACTTCAGATACCCTACGAAGTGAGCTCAAACAAAAAGGATACATTGTAGAAGACAAACCCGAAGGTCCTCAAATCTCCCAAGTATAGATATTTTTAGCATAAGAAAACCGCGAGAAGCGTTGAGAAATGAATCTCGCGGCTTCTCGCGGTAACAATTACTCTACTTTTTTCTGACCCAGTCTCTACCTCCATACTCCCCAAGAGTCCACTTGGTCTGATCCATCTCTCTGGGAAGTATGAAATTCCAGACAGGGTCACGCTCTACAATCACCTGAACCTTTCCATTTGCTTCACTCCACGTCACTTCCGTGACAACAAAAAGACCGTAGTCGTGGTGAGGATTATCCTCCGAGAAATCAATGAGTGAGAACTCAAATTCCATACCAATTACCGGCAAGAACTCGAGTCCCATCTCACGATGGAAGGAGACTTCGTCACCATACTTTTCGATATCTTCCAGAGCTACGGCGACTGTGTCTTCGCTAAAATGCTTACGGAGAGTTTTTTCGTAGAGATAGATTGTTGTAACAAAGATCACTTGTATCATAGCTTTGCCTCCATCAGATGGTGAACTGTACGTACTAACTTTTATTATTATATCACACTTTATTGCAAAAAGTCAATCGTTTCACCCGCACTGAATTGAGCATCCTCCCCTCTCAAAACTTAAAACTAATAACTTAAAACTTTCTTCTCTCTCCCCACCTTTCCCACAACTTATGCATTGTTTCTCACTTTCCTGCAAGCTAGTCTGACGTGGTACTATTCTGCAATGGCAGACAATATCATCCGCGATAAAGTACGAGTTCCTCCCCAAAGTCTTGAGGCAGAGATGGCCCTTCTTGGTTCTATTATGCTTCGCCCCGAAGCGATCTATGAAATCATGGATCTTATTTCTCTTGAATCATTTTATGCATCACGGCATGCAGGAATCTATGAGACCATGCTCGACCTCTTTGGGAAGCGCACACCGATCGATCTTCTTTCACTTTCGAGTCGCCTGAAGGAAAAGAAAATACTCGACCAAGTTGGTGGAGCAAGCTACCTCACCGAAATCGTAAACACGGTTCCCTCCTCTGCAAACATCAAGCACTACGCAGAGATTGTGCAGAAAAAAAATATGATGCGTCGTCTCATCGATGCGTCAGAGTACATTGCACATCTCGGGTTTGATGAATCAGCTGACCTTGAAGTGACGCTCGACCAAGCGGAGAAGAAGGTGTATGAAGTTACGAACTTCGGTGGAAGTCATAAGTTCGTTCATATGAAAGACGAGCTTGTGGGCGCATGGGAGCGACTCGACAATCTCCAAAACAACAAGGGAGAACTCCGCGGTATTCCGACTGGCTTTACCGAAATTGATAACAAACTCGCAGGACTCCAAAAAGCAGACCTTATTATTCTCGCTGCTCGTCCATCTATGGGTAAGACAGCGTTTGCACTCGACATTGCTCGCCAAGCTGCGGTCAACCACAATGTGCCAGTCGGAATATTTTCTCTTGAAATGAGTGCCCAGCAACTCGTCGACCGTATGCTCGC
>JBKJKY010000087.1:0-11250 GCA_046597175.1 Parcubacteria group bacterium | reverse complement strand
TTCGCCTTTACTACCTTCTTCGCTTTGACTACCTTTTTCGGTTTTACTATTTTTTTCGCCTTAGCTTTTTTAATGATTTTTTTTGCCATTGTATTTAGTTAATCGTTTAAATATTACACTTCAATTCTCTTTTTTGATAGTTCGTTTAATCGCTTACCGATATCCTGACAAATCATTAATAATTCTTTTTGGCGTTCATCATCCTGATTACTTTCCGCTTGATTGAGGCTCATCATGGTCTCCGCAAACTTTTCCTTGAGCACATCTTCTTCGAAGTTTGAAAGTAGTTCATCAATCTCTTTTTCTAAATTTGCTTTATCTCCAAAGTACGCCTCTGCTTCAAACACGAGCTCCTCTTTCTCCTTCTCGAATCCTCGTAATTTCTCCACCAAGTATTGGTCAGTGAGAAATGTGAGAAGCCTTACTCGTAGTTGCACTGTATCAATTATTTTCTCTAGGAGTCCTTCTTGCCAAAAAATGATTCCGTAGAGCCTGCGTTCGATATAATTCTTTCTTTTTTTTATTTCTTCTTTGACCGGACTCGCGACTGTCTCTACTGCGTTCCTCGCCACGGCACCCCTCGGTATTCGCCGTAAATCATTCCAAATTGCTTCTTCCCGAATTCCTGTGCGCTTCCCAATCTGACTTACGAAGTGCGATTGTTCAATAGAGCTTAGAATGCTTGCCACATGAGGCAAGATCTTTGTCTCCACCTGCTTTGCAAGCTGACGGCTATCAAGTTTCTGCGCAATAATATTGTCGAGATGAAAATCAATGACATGCTTTGAGTTCTTGATGGTAGTTTGCCAGCCCTCGAGGTCAGTAAGGATAAATTCTGCTGGATCTGTTCCTTCAGGAAGTGCAGAGAGTTTGACTTCAAGACCGAGTCCGAGTGCAAGCGTGGCACTTTTGAGCGCCGCTCCAAATCCTGCTATGTCACCATCAAATACAAACAAAATTCTATTTGAGAGACGCTTGAGCCGAAGGAGGTGCGCCTCCGTAAACGCTGTTCCTGATGAGGCAACTGCATTATCGAATCCTGCTTGGTGACACATAAGGAGGTCCATCTGACCTTCAACGAGCATAGAGAAATCTTTCTTGCGAATGCACATCTTTGCTTTATCGAGTCCGTAGAGCGTCTCTGATTTATTGAAGAGTGCTGTTTCGGGACTATTAAGATACTTTGGTGCATCAGGAACTTCGTCGAATATTCTTCCGGAAAACGCAATTACCTTTCCACTTGAATCAAAGATTGGAAACATAATGCGACCACGAAACACATCGTAGAATCCATCTTCGCGTGCCTTGTCACTTTTCTTAATGAGCCCAGTTTGAATGAGTAGGTCGCTTGAGATTCCTTCAGACTTGAGTGCACTTGAGAGATGTCGCCAATCATTTTTGGCATAGCCAAGTCTCCACTTCGCAATCGTTTCTTCCGTGAGTCCACGCTTCAGTAGGTACGCTTTTGCATCAGCATTTTCTGCCAAATTGCTCTCAAAGTATTTCGTTGCTCTCTCGAGTACATCATAGAGTGATGCATCAGTATTCCCTTTTTTTGGAGAATATTCTTCGAGTGTTACTCCTGCTTTTTCAGCAAGCATTCTAAGTGCTCCGACAAAATCAAGTCCTTCAAATTCCTGTACGAAACTAAAGATATCTCCCTTTGCTCCACACCCAAAACAATAGTATGTACCACGAGATGGCGAGACGAAAAACGAGGGTGACTTCTCATTGTGAAAAGGACACCGACCTTTGAAATTTCCGCCTGCCTTTTCGAGTTTTACATACGCACCAATAACATCTTGTACATCGAGGTTCTCTTTTATTTTTTCTACTGAGGAGTGAGACATAGGTGGGAAGCACTACTCTTATGGAACGGAAGGAAACAAACCGGACTGCGGAAGTAAGAAAGAAGACTAATTACGCTGAGGATAGGCATCCTCGATCATGATGTTCTTTGGACTGCCTTTGAATCCTGTTCCTGCTGGAATAAGTCTTCCGATAATAACGTTTTCCTTAAGACCTGCAAGTACATCATTCCCTCCACGAATTGCAGCTGCAATAAGAACGCGAGTTGTGTGTTGGAATGAGGCTGCAGAAAGGAAACTCTTACGTGAGAGTGACACTTCGGTAATACCCATAAGGAGTTCATCTGCTTTTGCATGTTCGCCACCTGCGAGCTTTGCGTTTTCATTCGCATCAGCGAGATCGAATGGCTCAACAACATCGCCGCGAGAAAGAATAGTTCCTCCTGCATCTTTGATGCGTCGCCTAGAGAACATTTGCTTTACAATTACTTCGATGTGTTTTCGAGACACCGTTTCTCCTTGGAGTTCGTATGGCTTTGAAATTTCTCGAATAATGTAATTTTGTGCTGCCTCTTTTCCTGCATATTTGTAGAGTTCGTCTACATCAGCTGATCCATCAGTAAGGAGTTCTCCTCGCTTTACGACACTTCCTACTTTTACAAGAACCATACGTGCTGCAGAAACAGTGTATTCAATTTTATCTTTGAGTTTTGATTCGTTATCAGGAAGGATCGTGATGATCTTTTCTTTATCACTCTTCACAATCTCAGAAACTGTTCCATCAACGTGTGAGATAACAGCTGGGTTCTTTGGAGTTCGGTTTTCAAGCATTTCTTCAACGCGTGGAAGACCGGCAGTAATGTCTCCGCCAACTGACGCTGTTCCTCCCGCGTGGAAGGTACGCATCGTAAGTTGAGTTCCTGGTTCACCGATCGCTTGTGCGGCGACAGTTCCTACCGCTTCTCCGATATCAACAATTTTGTGTTTACCGAGGTCTGCTCCGTAACATTTCACACACACTCCGCGGAGCGTCTTACAGGTAAGCGGTGAGCGAAGTGATACTTCTTTGACGCCAGCTGATTCGATTGCGAGTGCATCGTGCTTCGAGAGGAATGCACCAGCCTTGAAGAGCACTTCTCCGTTTGGTGCAACAACATCTTCTGCGAGGAATCTTTGCTTCACATTCTTTGCAATTGAAGTTTCGATACCAGCAGAGTTTACCGAAGAAATCTTGATGAATTCTTTTGTTCCGCAATCTTCTTCAGTGATGAT
The DNA here is from genome assembly GCA_046597175.1 of Parcubacteria group bacterium. Lineage (GTDB taxonomy): Bacteria > Patescibacteriota > Minisyncoccia > Phycocordibacterales > Zambryskibacteraceae > CAYLHJ01. The sequence continues at coordinate 8,170 of JBKJKY010000087.1, read as the reverse complement.
TGCATCTTGCGCAACATCGAAGAGTCTTCGAGTGAGGTATCCTGCTTTCGCAGTGTTGAGTGCGGTGTCAGTAAGACCCTTACGTGATCCGTGAGTGGTAATAAAGTATTCAAGTGGAGTAAGACCCTCCTTCGCACACGAGAGAATTGGGAATTCGATTGTTTCTCCCTTTGTGTTGGTGATAAGTCCCTTCATACCTGCCATTACCGTAAGCTGAGAAACAGATCCTCGAGCTTTTGAGTTAAGCATGTCGTACACTGATCCGTTTTTGTCGAGCGCTTCAGGAACAAGCTTTTCAACTTCTCCTTTCGCTTCGTGCCAGATTTCTGTGTGCTTTCGGATACGTTCATCTTCAGAAAGGAGACCATCGTTAAATTGCTGAGCAACTACTTCTGCTTTTACCTTTGCAGCTTCAATAATTTCACCGCGTCCTTCTGGGATTTTGAGATCGTCGATTCCCCATGTAGTTCCTGAGTATGTTGCGTACTTGAATCCGAATGCTTTGATGCGGTCCATGATTGCAGGCACATTATCTACTCCATATTTTTCAATAAGATCGTCAACAATTCCTGCGATTTTCTTCTGGTTTACTTCACTGTTTACAAATGGGTAGTCAGCAGGAAGAACACTGTTAAAGAGCAGTCGTCCTACTGTTGTATCGAATACCTTTCCACCGAATTCTTTGTACTTTTCGTTTTCTGTTGGAAGCACTTTGATTTGAGCGCGGAATCCTACTTCACCGAAATCAAATGCAGTGATTGCACTGTTTGGAGTATGAAAGATTTTTCCTTCACCCTTTTCTCCGGTAACAGTCTTTGTCATCCAGTAACATCCAAGCACGATATCGAGAAGCTTCGCTACAACAGTTGGATCTCCACTACCAGGCTTCAAAATGTTTTTGTTTGACGCCATGATCTCACGAGCTTCCATCTGAGCTTCGTCAGAAAGTGGTACATGAACAGCCATTTGGTCTCCGTCGAAGTCTGCATTAAAGGCAGTACATACGAGTGGGTGAACCTGGATCGCGTTTCCTTCAATAAGGATTGGCTTGAAAGCCTGAATACCAAGGCGGTGAAGGGTCGGTGCACGGTTAAGGAGCACATACTTGTTGCTGATGATATCTTCGAGAATCGCCCACACCTCAGGAATACCGTCATCGATAAGACGACTTGCTCCACGAATGTTATACGCGAGTTCGCGCTTCAAGAGTTCTGAAATAACGAATGGCTTAAAGAGTTCGAGTGCCATGTGCTTTGGAAGTCCGCACTCATGCATTTTGAGCTCTGGTCCCACAACGATAACTGATCGTCCTGAGTAGTCCACACGCTTTCCAAGAAGGTTCTGACGGAAGAGTCCTCGCTTTCCTTTGAGGTTGTCTGAGAGAGACTTCAGCGGTCTTCGCTGAGCTTGGTTTACTCCAGATGAGATTGCACTTCCATGACGAATCGAGTTGTCAATAAGGGCATCAACCGCCTCTTGCAAGATTCTTTTTTCATTTCGAAGAATAACGTCAGGAGCGTAGATTTCCTTGAGCTTTTTGAGGCGATTGTTTCGGTTGATAACGCGTCGGTAGAGGTCGTTTACGTCTGATGTTGCGTATCGTCCACCATCAAGCGGCACCATTGGTCGGAGTGCTGGTGGGATAACAGGAATACGAGTCATAAACATCCACTCTGGGCGAACCCCAGATGAGATCATTTGCTGAAGCACACTGATGCGCTTGTTGATCTTTGGAGTTTCGAGTGCACTTGCCTTTTCGAGCTGACCTTGGAGGTCAACGAGAAGAACTTTGAGATCAAGCTTCTTTAAGATTGCATAAATTGCTTCTGCTCCGATGCCTGCTTCAAAAAGTGTTGAGTACTTCATTGAATAGGTGTGGTATTCCACTTCATCAAGAACCTTTCCCGGTACAACGCTTTCGATATCGCGCTTCGTAGAAAGGAGGAGCTCCTTGAATGCCTCTTTTGATTTCTCATCTTGGAGAGACTTCACTTTTGATTTATATTCTGAGTCGAGATCTCGGAGAATTCGGTCTTTCTCAGGCTGTGACACGTTTGTCACGATGTACCCTGCGAAATAGATCACCTTTTCAAGCTCACCACTCGGGATTCCCATGATGAGTGCAAGACGAGATGGCATTGATTTCAAGAACCAAATGTGTGAGACGGGGCTTGCGAGTTCAATGTGACCCATTCGCTCACGTCGAACAATTGAGCGGGTGATTTCAACGCCACATTTTTCACAGACAATTCCCTTGTACCGAATGCCTCGGTATTTTCCGCAGTAACATTCATAATCCTTATCCGGTCCGAAAATCTTTTCATCAAAGAGTCCTGAGCGTTCTGAACGTTGGGTTCGGTAGTTGATGGTTTCAGGTTTGGTAACCTCACCAAATGACCATTCCTTGATGCGTTCTGGAGATGCCAAACGGAGCCCAATGAGATCGAACGCGTGCTGCTCTGAAGGTTTTTGTTTCATAGTAGTTTTGAATAAGGATTATTAAGCGGTTTCTTCTTCTGATTCTTCTGCTGTTTCGATCGACCTGTTTCCATTTTTTAATTCAACATCGAGTGAAAGTCCTCGGAGGTTGTTTAAGAGCACGTTAAATGATGCTGGTGTGTTGAGTTCAGTAATCTTTTCTCCCTTTACGATTGCATCGAATGCTGCAGAACGTCCGACAATGTCGTCTGACTTAATGGTAAGCATTTCGCGAAGCGTATGCGCCACACCGTGACCGAGGAGCGCCCATACTTCCATTTCTCCGAATCTCTGTCCTCCACCTTGCGCTTTACCGCCGAGTGGTTGCTGAGTAATGAGGGAGTAGGGACCAATTGATCGCATATGAATTTTATCTTCCACCATGTGGTGAAGCTTCATAATGTACATGTATCCAACTGCAATACGCTGATCGAAGGCTTCTCCTGTTCGTCCGTCAAAGAGGACCATCTTTCCGTCTTCTGCAAATCCTGCTTTTACGAGTTCTGATTTGATTTCAGTATCAGTTGCTCCGGCAAATGGAGGAACGATTGCTTGGTATCCAAGAGTGTGTGCTGCGAGTCCGAGGTGAAGCTCAAGAATCTGTCCGAGGTTCATACGTGATGGCACACCAAGCGGTGTGAGGATGATGTCAACCGGAGTTCCGTTTGCCATGTATGGCATATCTTCTTCTGGAAGAATTCGTGAGATAACACCTTTGTTTCCGTGTCGTCCTGCAAGCTTATCTCCCACAGATACAGTTCGGAGTTGTGCAATCTCAACGTGGATACGCTTAATGATTCCACTGTCGAGCTTGTCTCCTTTTTCACGAGAGAATACTTGTACATTGATAACACGTCCACGCTTCCCGCCTTCCATACGCTTTGAGGTATCTTTTACATCGCGAGCCTTTTCACCGAAGAGTGAGCGGAGGAGTCTTTCTTCTGGAGTAAGTTGTGTTTCTCCCTTTGGAGTAATTTTCCCAACAAGGATGTCACCTGAGCGAACCTCTGCACCAACACGGATGATTCCGTCTTCTGCAAGGTTGCGAAGTTTGTTTTCTCCAACGTTTGGAATATCGCAGGTAGTTACTTCAGGACCAAGCTTTGTATCACGCACATTGATGACAAACTCTTCAATGTGAACTGATGAGAATTTACTTTCTTTTACAAGTCTTTCTGAGAGAATGATCGCGTCTTCGTAGTTTGCTCCAGACCAACTCATAAACGCTACGAGAATGTTTTGACCGAGGGCCATTTCACCGCCATCTGATGATGAAGTATCTGCGAGGATATCTCCCTTCTTTACTTTCTGATGAATGGCAACTGATGGACGCTGATGGAATGCGGTGAAGCCGTTTGTTCGTGAGAAGTTTACGAGGGTGTATTCCTTCGCCTTTCCTTTCTCATTCGTAACGGCAATCTTTCGGCCATCTACGTGAGTAACAGTTCCTGCTTCTTCTGCAATTATAAGTCGTCCAGTGTCTCGAACTGCTGCCGCTTCTACGCCGGTTGCAACGAGTGGTGCTTCCGGAAGAATACATGGTGTTCCCTGCTTCTGCATGTTTGATCCCATGAGTGCTCGGTTTGCATCATCGTGGTTAAGAAACGGAATCATTGAAGTCGCAACAGAAAACGCTTGGTTTGTTGCAACATCCATGTAATCAACATCCATTTTTGGAACAACACTTGGCTTTCCTTGTGTTCGAACTTCTGCTTCATCGACAAGAATCTTTCCTGCTTCATCGACTGGAGTTGCAGCGTGCGCAATATTAAATTTTTCTTCTTCGAGGGCGTTTAGGAATTCGATCTCTTTGCTGACCACTCCCTTTACTACCTTTGCGTAGGGAGTTTCGATCATACCGAAATCATTGACGCGAGCGTACATTGAGAGGCGGAGAATAAGACCGATGTTTGGTCCTTCCGGAGTATGAATCGGACAGAGTCTTCCGTAGTGAGATGAGTGCACGTCTCGAACTTCGAATCCTGCGCGAGCGCGGTTAAGACCACCCTGACCAAGTGCTGAGAGTGTTCGGAGGTGCTCAAGCTCTTCAAGTGCGTTCGTCTGTTGCATGAATTGTGAGAGTTGGTTCGTAGTGAAGAACTCTTTCATTCTTGCTTGGAGTGGCTTTGGTGAGATGAACTGCACAGGGAGAGTCACGTCAGTATCAACGGTCGACATTCGGTTTTGAATGTTTCGCTTGATTTGTGACATACCAATACGAATCTTTTGCTGGAACATTTCTCCCACATATCGAACACGGCGTGAACCGAGGTGATCGATATCATCTTCTTGTGATCCTGGAGTGTTGTTGAGGGTGATAGCGTGACCAACGATAGTCGCGAGGTCATCGAGTGAAAGAGTTCGTCGATCGATTTCCTTATCAGTCATCGACTTGTTAAATCGATTGTTGAAACGGAAGCGTCCTACCTTTGAAAGGTCATAACGCTCTGCACCGAAAATAGACTCAAAGAATTCCTTTGCGTTTTCTGCAGTTGCAAGGTCGCCATCTCTTAGTCTCTTGTGAATTTCGATATATGCATCCTCTGCAGTCTTTGCATGATCTTTTGCAAGCGTCTTCTCGATATGAGTTTTTGCAAATTCATTTCCTACGAAAAGGTCGAGGATTTCCTTGTCGGTGCGAGCACCAAGCGCACGAAGGAGCGTGGTCACTGGGAACTTTCGCTTCTTGTCGATACGAACGTAGAGAATTCCCTCAAGATCAGCCTCGAGTTCGATCCATGCACCGCGAGATGGAATGATCTTTGCACCAAAGACCGTATTTCCACGGATTTCTTGTGAAGTGAAGAATACTCCGAAAGAACGAGCGAGTTGTGGCACCACAACGCGTTCGATTCCAGAAATCACGAATGTTCCGTGATTGGTCATGAGCGGAAAGTCCGCCATAAAGATTTCCTGCTCCTTCTCACTCTTTACAATGTGGTTCTTGAGACGCACACGCACCTTAAGTGGCGCTTCGTATGAAAGTTTATTTTCTTTTGCGTAATATTCATCAAACTTTGGTTCTGAAAGTTCAAAACCAACAAAATCAAGCGTAAATTTCTTTTCAGAGAAATCTTTGATTGAAGAGAATTCCTGGAAGACCTCTTTGAGACCTTCTTTGATGAGCCAATCAAATGACTCAACCTGTGACTTCACAAGGTTTGGAGTGTTTGTGAGTGGCTCCTTAAACTTTCCGAAAATTTTCTTCTCTCGCTTCACTTTGGTATGTGCCATATATTTTTTTATAATAGAAAACGAAAACCTGCTCCAGGTGTTTGGAGCATTCTAATAAAATTATGAAACTATAATAATTTAGGGTGCAAGATTCCTAAAACTGTGTTTGCTTTAGCAAACGATTAACCCGCAACACGTTAACCTTCGTTTTTTAGTCGTAACTCAATCTTGCCGAAGTGACCGTGATTATACGGGTATTTACTCCCCCGTCAAGCCTATTTTGAGCCATTTTTGGGGTGTCTGGGGATAAGGAGGCGGTTTCTAGTAGTAAGTTTTTAGTTGTAAGTAAGATCAGTGTAAATTGTTTGACTTTTGTGCTGTGTATGCTATAATAAAATAAGAACTGCCCACACAGCTCCTCATCTTTACCCTCATCGCCAGGAGACTTCATGCAAAAGGCTAATCTCGTTATTGACCAGCAGGATGTAACCGTGTACTTCGAGTTTGGTGACAACCTCACGGAAGTGTTGTGTCACTACTGCGGACAGCAGGGCAACTCTCAGGTTGTACACATCGACAGCGTAGTTGCCCCGAGCGGGAAATTGAATACCCGCTCAAAGCTGTACAAGGCCACAGTTGCAGTAATCCGGAAGGAGCTGTTTGAAGGCAGAGGTTTGTGTCAGATAGGCAGTCAGTGCCATGACAAGCTTCTCGCCGATCAGTTTGCATCAAAAGAAATCACTGTGTCGTAATTTGAGCCCGTCCGCAGACCGAGAACCCGTTCTCACGCCGCCGGCAATCCTGCCGGCGGTTTTCATTTTTACTTTATTTAGCAAATTCAAAACCATACACGGAAATTATCCTATAGGATAATTTCCGTGTATGGTTTTCTATCTCTATTCCCTCGAATTCTTCGTTCTTTCTTCGTATTTCGATTTTCGTTATCCGAGTTTCGCACAACCCTGCTTCCACTCCTCTATTTTCTTTGGATCCCCTGATAGCAATACCTTTGGAGCTGAATATTTCTTTCCTTTGTATTCAAATATTTCTGGACGTGTATATGAGTCGTGAGATGAGAGACGACGTTCTTCAAGTGAGTCAAAGTTCCCCAGTATTCCCTTTCGCTGACGCGCAATCGAGTCTATCATCAGCATTGCAGGAAGTTCGCCACCGGTTAAGACAAATGGACCGATGGAGACATCATCCATAGGAAATACTTTTTTTACTCGTGCATCGATACCTTCATATCTGCCCGATACAATGATGATGTCGGTATAGGCTTTTGCTACTTTTTTTGCATATCCATTGGTAAATTGCATTCCGCCAGGAGTAAGGAAAATGATTTTGAATTTCTTCTTTTTGTTTTTGGTATTCCCACGAGCTTTCGCAATCGCTTTTATTACTGGGAGTGCTTGAATGACCATACCGGGCCCACCCCCAAATGGAGGTTTGTCTATACGTGCGTAGGCATTATCTGCATAATCTCGTGGATTGTAGAAACTCACTTTAAGCTTCTTATCCTCTATCGCACGCTTCAAAATCGACTCACCGAGGTATGAGTCGAATGCTCCAGGAAATAGTGTAATGATATGGAAATGCATAATGAGGATATAGCTGGTAGCTTATAGGTTTTAGTGTTAAAACACAAATAATAACTCTACGCAATCCTCATCTACGCCATGGCGTAGATGAGGATTTTACATCAATTGAAATGAGAACTAATTATTCACAAAATAGATTGAAAAAGGACGAAAAAGGAGTACTGTAGTTACGAACGCACTTTTGTAACATTCACTTCACCGAGGGCACTATCATGTATGACGCCGTCGAAGGCTTGCTTTCCGGCACTTTGATTGCCCTCATTATCTTCTACATGCCGAAGCTCCGGAGGGCGCCCGGAACTCATTTCACCGAGTCACAGGAAAAACTCCTTCTTCAACAGAGGAGAAGTCCTGACTGAAGTGCAGACCAAAAACAGCGCGACCCTCGGTCGCGCTGTTTTCTTTTCTCTTTCTTATTTCTTATTTCTTTTTTCCTTCTTTTATATTTCCTTTACTCAAGTTTCAAATCATCAAGTGCCTGATCAAAGTCCTTCATCTGTGAGCCCCCCACTACTGCGCCTGCCGTATCACGAAGGCCTCCTTCTGGCTCATTAATCTTGAGGTTTACGCGAGCATTGTTCTTCATTCCTACCACTCGAAGGAGTGTGCGGATAGCTTTTGCAGTATTACCTGAGCGACCAATAATCTTTCCCATGTCTGCTGGGTTTACATCGAGCGTGATAAGCACTCCCATTTCATCTACTGTACGGTTAATCTTTACGTCCGCTGGATTGTCTACGAGTGATTTCACTACTGTCTCTAAAAATTGAACGTCTCTTTCCATGGTGGTCATTAAGTTATAGTAATGTTCTTCCTTTCTACTCCTAAAATAATACCAATTCTGACAACACATTGAAAGTGTGTTACTCACACACAAACACCACTGTCGCCGTACGGCGACAGTGGTGTTTGTGTGA
>JBKJKY010000057.1:0-4949 GCA_046597175.1 Parcubacteria group bacterium | reverse complement strand
CCGCGGAGGTGAATTTTTATCAAGAGTGAGCGTAAAAAATAGAATAGTCATCAACCATGCGCCGAGCACTGCCCATCCTTGCCATGTAGCTGGAGTCCAACCCCACCCATAGAGCTTCCGTTTGAACCACAATTTATTTGGGTTGTCACTCAAATAGTCACGTTGTTCTTTTAGGTATGCAATGGGAGATTTCATAGAAAATTACTTATTTTCCTTTGCATCTTCTCGCGCTTTTTGCTCCGCATCAAGTGCTTGTTTTCGAAGATCAGTAAGTTCTCGATTTAATTCGCTGATCTTATCTTGAATTTTTGTTACTTCTCTTTGTGCACTTGTGAGATCACGTTCCTCATCACGGATTTTCCCCTCTGCTTTTTCGATGTCTCTTTGAATTGATTGTAGTTCGTTGCTCATATCGTGTGCGGTTATAATTAATCCTCTATAAAGCAAGTATACTCCTATCTGAATGGGTTACAATTACTTGAATTCATACAGTTTCTTATGGAAATCTTTGATAATTCCTGTTTTTGAGAGCTCAATGCCCTCTTTTTTGTACAAAGCTAGACGTTTCTTTGCATGTGCACTGTCCATCCACACATGACCATCTGCATAGACAATGCGATGAAATGGGATATCAGTAATCCCCTCGTTGTATGCTTTGCCGAGAATTGACGTGATACTTTGTGATGCCATTTTGCCACCGCCACAAGCAAGAGCAATGCGTCCGTAGGTAGTAACTTTTCCTTTTGGGATTTTGCGCGACGCTTCGACAACCCTTTCACTGAAGGTTTTCATCTACTGCAAAGGACCACCGGGTGGATTGTTCGGATCAATAAGAGGAGGATTACTAATCAGCTTACTCGTTGGCTTCACTGTCTTCTTTAGCGCTTTTTTGATAGGTTTTTTTGTAACCGCTACAACCTTTTTTGCGACTACTTTCTTGGCTGTGGTAAGTGCTGGTTTTGTCGGAGTCTTTACTATTTTTGCAGGCACCTTGGTTGCTCCGAATGTCTGACTCGGTATCACGGAGATGCCAATAAGTACGAGTATTACCACCCAAAAACGTATTGTTTTCATAGTTCTATTTTACTCCGATTCCACCCTCCATTCAAATGAGTTATACAGATATCCTTACAAACAAAAAACTTGACGGATATGCTCCATCAAGTTCTTGTTTCTTATAATTACTTACTCTTTTTCTTCTTTGCGAGCATTACTCGTTTTGTATCAAGACGTTTCTTCGTCTTGCGAGAACGAGATGCTTTGTTTTTGGTGTTAACCGCCATTCTTTTTGCCATATACTTACATTATACACATGTTTACGAAAAACGGAACTCGAAAATTGGATAACGTCGGATAACGTCAGACTAAATAAGTACATCTTCGATTTTCGCAATCCGAGTTTCGATTTTCAGCCTAGTCTAGGAGCCCCTCCCACCACTTGAACGTGTAATGCAAAAAGGCATACGCTGGTATGTACAGTGGCGCAAGTAAGAGGAATAAAAGCATTTTGGGTTTCATGACAGTAATAACAGGTAACTAGTAACACATAACTCATAACGATTTTCGCAATTCGAGTTCCGTTCTTCAATTAGTTGCTATTCACGTATGCTTTGAGAAGCGCATACCCTTCTCCGAGGGTTTTCCAGATTACATCAATAATAATATTATTCCAGATGTACCAAAAGACTCCTCCGATATATTTAAACCAAATAATATTGAAAAACTTTTTGATGTATGAAAAGAATGAAACAACATCAGGAGAGTTCAAGAAGTCGATAATGTTGAAATGAAAAAAGAATTTCAGTCCTGCAAGCGCAAGTACGATGAGGACAATAGCCCCAATGAATCCTCTTTTTCCATTTGATTCTTTCATACAGATTACAGCCTAATTAAGTCCTGGTAAATATGCAAGTGGATCAAGGTACGCATTGATACCAGAGATTGGGATACTGACGTTCTTACAGAACTTGCTTGAGGTGTATCTTTGGACTGTGACACCTTCACTCGCAAAGAGTCCCATATGGAGGTGCGGACCTGTGGAATACCCTGCCCCGGACATACCTGGCTGACCCCCAGAATAGCCTATAACTTGCCCACGAGCGACTTGTTGACCTAGATTGACCATTGAGCCAGAAAGGTGGGAGTAAAGACTAGAAAGGCCATTATTGTGCTTAATAAGGAGCCAGCGGCCGTAGGAGTAACACCCAGCCTGATCATCAGTATTCCCCGCTCCAGAAACCACACCGTCAGCGGGTGCCAAAATTGGGGTACCAACCGGAGTCCCGAAGTCTACCCCATTGTGTGTACCTGAAACATAGAGTCTTCCTGAGTCAGAGGTCTTACCAAAACGTTGAGTAATAACAATCTTTGCAAGTGGCCATGAGAGCACTCCTGGGCGTATTAACGGCAGCTTCGACGCATCAATCTGGCTGTTCAGCTCTGATTCGAATAAGAAAAGTTCGTTTTCAAACTTTTTACCGAGCTCAATGTTTTTTGCCAGCAATTGTTTGTACAAAACTTCTTTACTTTTTGTTTCGCTTAAGAGTGCTGTTTTTGCTGATTTGTTCTTTTCTACAATGGTATTTTGGACAACAAGATTTGATTTTAGATTTACTAATTCCTGCTTTTTGTCTTCCTTCTCATGCTTCTTTTCTTCAAGGTCTACTTTAAGACCCTTCAGTTCATCCATTCTATTTTTAACTGATATTTGGAATTGGTGGAGCGTTTCCACATCATTCCAAAGTTCAGTGATGTTTTTGTATTGGAGCATTGATTCGATGAAACTTTTGTCATCGGCCTGTGCAAAATTGCGCATCGTCTCGCCGATTGCTCGCTCGCTCAGATTAATTTTTTCAGCGGTAGTGTTAATCTCAAGACCGGTCTTTTGTATGACGAGCTCGGTACTTCCAATAGTATTTTGAGTGACCTTGATGTCAGTTGTTAATTTCTTTTGGGTGGTATCAAGAACTTTCACGGCCGTTTGAAGGGTTTGCGCCTGTTTACCAGTTTCTTGGATCTGTAGTTCGAGCTTCGCTTTCTCGGCATCGAGTTTCGCTTTCTCGATTTTCTTCTGCTCGATTTGTTGTTTGAGTTCAGTGATACTGAGCGCGTGCAGAGGTACGCTCCGAGCATTGAGGAGAAAAAAGGTTACAAAAAGTACTAGGAAAAAGCGGGATCGTTTCATCTCCCCTATTATAACTCATGTTGCAGACAAATCTTCAAAAGTTCTTCTGCGATCTTACGTCCTGCATCTTTGTGTACAAACTGCTTGGTAGCGAGCTTCATTGACTCCGTAAGCTCTTTGTTTTGCAAAATACGATCTACTTCGGCGTTTAAAATATTGCCCGTAAGGTTTTCTTCTACTACAACGCTCGCAGAACCGGTCCGTGCGTAGGCAAACGCGTTCTTGGTCTGGTCGTGACTGATACTCTCGCGGATTGGAATAATAATGGATGGAAGACCCCAAATGGCAATTTCGAAGATAGTTGAACCGGCCCGTGAGATTACAATATTCGCTGCCCCTGCTGCAGAACGGATAGTGAGATTGTCCATGTAGTCATAGGTGTGATAGCGATCTTTGTGAGGGTGGTTGAGAAGGACAGCGTCTGCAATCTGTTTTACCTCAGCAATATTCTGTTTGCCAGTCTGATGGATGACCTGGTAGGTGTTCAGCATCCGAGGAAGCGCTTCCATAAGAACCTCATTTATTTTTTGTGAACCGAGTGAACCACCGATGACAAACACGGTCAGAATATTTTTGTCGAGCCCAAGAAAATCATGTGCATTTGAAGTGAGCGCTAAATCGAGATCTTTGCGAATCGGGTTACCGGTAAGCGCTACTCTCTCTTTCGGGAAAAAGCTCGCCGCCTCTGGGTATGAAATAGCAATACGCTCTGCAAACTTGCCTGCCCATGCATTCACCTTGCCGGGCACACTGTCTGATTCGTGTATGACAACAGGAATACGAAGGATTCGTGCAGCAAATACTGCGGGGAAACTCGCATACCCGCCTTTTCCAAATACAACATCAGGATACATGAGAAATATTTCCCATGTTGATTGGATAACTCCCCACGCAGTTTTAAATAAATCGAAGAAGTTTAAAATAGAAAAGTATCGGCGCATTTTGCCGGCATAGTTTTTCTTGTAGATAATATTGTTATTGAAAAGCTCCCCTTCGTTGTATGGACTTGGTGCCATAAAATAGAGCTCTAGACCAGAAATTTTTTGTTCCTTGATTATCTTGTTGAGCTCTTCTGCGACCGCAATGATTGGATAGAAATGTCCGCCAGTTCCTCCTCCCGTAAGTAAAATTTTCATGTTATGTCGTCTTTTGATTTTTTGAGATATGTAAAATAATTCCCATTTCAGCAAGCGTTACGAGAAGTGCAGTCCCCCCGTGGCTGATGAATGGAAGCGGAATACCACTTAGTGGCAATACTCCGAGCATTGCGCCAATGTTAATAAACGCTTGGGACACAATTAGTATAACAGTCCCCACAATGAAGAGTCTACCGAAGGTGTCTTGGGTCCTGAGTGCAATTTTGAGTCCCCGGATGGTAAAGATGATAAAGAGAATAATAATGCTTGTTGCACCGAGGAATCCAAATTCTTCTGACGCAACGGCGAAAATGGAGTCCCCGATTGGCTCAGGGAGAAAATTAAACTTTTGCACACTTTGTCCGAACCCTCGTCCGGTGAATCCTCCTGAGCCTATGGCAATGAGCGACTGTTGGATTTGATACCCAGAAGTCTGGCTGTTTGCAGCAGGATTGATGAATGTAGTTATGCGTTGCATTACATAAGGCCGGGTATATGCAGCGCCAGCGAGACCTACGATAAGAAGCAAGCCTACAAGGAAGACGTGTTTCCACTTCCCTCCTCCTGCAAGGAACATAGCAAAGCCAGCGAGTGCAGTTACGAGAAATGTGTCATTGTCCGGCTGACTA
>JBKJKY010000023.1:0-6860 GCA_046597175.1 Parcubacteria group bacterium | reverse complement strand
AACTATGTCTCAAACATACCAACCAAAAAAGCGAAAGCGAAGCCGAAGTCACGGTTTTTTGAAGCGTTCATCTACTCCTGGAGGAAGGAAGACTCTAAAGCGTCGCATGCAAAAAGGGCGAGCAAAGCTCTCTGTGTAATAGGAATCTCCCATGTTGCCAAAAAAACAAAGAGTTCCCAAAGACCTCTTCCCTACCCCCAATACCCCAAAACAGTCAGTTTCTGGGCCTTTTTTCTCTATTTCGTATACAAAAATGGAGAGGTCTGCTCGGGTTAGTGTTGTTGTCTCAAAAAAAGTTTCAAACAGTGCGGTAATTCGAAACACAGTAAGGAGAAGAGTGTATGAGGCAATACAGCCTTGTTTGACCCCTAAATCTTCTGGGATTGTGATTATATATGCCAAAAAGCCGGTAATCTCAGTAAAGTTCAATGATCTTACTAAGGAGCTAGCTTCCCTGCTTTCAAAAACATCGTTTGCGTTTGATAAGAGTGCCCTGGCATAGTACTATTGCTCTCATGATTGCCTTTTTTCACGCCGTTTGTTACCAACCGCTCTACAATGGGCTTATTTTCCTTATCAGCTTACTTCCGGGTTTTGATCTTGGAGTTGTTGTTGTGTTGTTTACTATTATTATAAAATTTATTCTCTTTCCTCTTTCCCAAAAGGCGAGTGTTACCCAAGCTCGTATGAAGGAAATTGAACCGGAGCTTTCGGCAATTAAACTTACCTATAAGGACGACACCAAACTCCAGGCAGAAAAAACCATGGAAGTGTACAAAAAGAACAAGGTAAATCCATTTTCGAGTGTCCTTGTGCTCCTCATCCAACTTCCGATTATCTTCTCGCTCTACTATGTGTTTCTGAAGTCCGGTCTTCCAGGGATTAATGAGAGCCTGATCTACTCGTTTACCCCAAGACCTGGAGTAATTGATATGAATTTCCTCGGACTTATCGATATTGGACAAAAAAGCGTTGTATTAGCTGTTTTGGCGGGTGTCACGAGTTTTATTCAAGCAGTATATGCAATGCCAGCTCCTGGTCCGGTAAAAGCCAATCCTACGTTCCAAGACGACCTCGCTCGGGGAATGAGTATGCAGATGAAGTACGTGCTCCCAGTGATCATTTTCCTCGTGTCACTCTCCATTTCTGGCGCTGTAGCTCTATACTGGACAACAAGCAACTTATTTACCGTTGCGCAGGAGCTCTATTTGAAATCAAAAAGAAAGAAAGCCCTTCTCTCTGTATAAAACAAAAACCCCGCAAATGGCGGGGTTTTTGTTAGTTTGTGTTTATGGGAAGAACCCAGAGAGATAAATCTTTTTTGTTTTGGAATGAAAGGAGTCTTCCGTCCGCACTCGTTTGAAGATTAATTACATCAATTCCTTTTCCGTCAGTGTCTCGTATTTCTATTATTTTTAAGTTTTCACTCAAGTCATCTGATTGGACTTGGTTTGTATCATAAGTGGCGAGTGAGTCATCAAAAGAAAATAGACCCATATGCCACTCATCAAGCATTTTCCCTGTAATACCGCTTAGCTGTACCCCACAGGTATATTTAGTGTTAGTAATCCAAGTACATTTTTCTGCAAAAGCGGTAAAAGGTTGAGGTAGAGATATTTTTTGTTTTACAGAATATAAAAACAAAGCCGAACTTGTTGTTTTTGATTCAGAAAAAAGAATTTGGTCACTGTTCGGACTTGGTAAAGCAAGAAGTCCTTCAATGTGACCTAAAACGAGGGAAAGGGCACCAGTTCTTGTGTTTAATGTGTATAAAAAGCTCTCTAGGCCAGAAGATGATTTGGTTGAAATGAATGCGGTGTCCCCTGTCTGCCAGCTCAAAAGCCATTCGTTCGTAGGAAATCTCCATACCTCTTTGGCATTCTTGCCTTTTTTGTCAGCAATGAATCCTGAAATACCTAAGTTAGTCTTTTGGAGATAGAACACAGAATCTTTTTTCGGAGAAAAGGAAATTGAAGTAATGTCATCAGGGATGTATTCGCCCGTCACCTCTCTGAGAGAGTCAGCTGTTGAGCTTGCTGTACTACTTGCGATTGTTCCGCTGTAACTCGATACCAAGTCACCTTTGATTGTTTGGGCGATAAACGAATTCGCGTTTAAACCCCACACTACGTGAACAGCTTTTGGAATGGTTGTGTTGGTAAGGCGCTTCTTTGAGTTTGTGAGAGGGTCATACTCATAAATATTTCCTGTTGCGCGATCCATAAAACGTACGAGCGTTGTGCTCCCTTGTACTAGCATTGTTGATCCTGAGACTGGTCCATCAGATATTTTGCGAAGACCATTTTCCGCTATTGGCACCCCTTCTGAGCTCGTATTAACCACTGGGTTATTGGGTGGTGTTACCGGTCCGACCTCGGTATCACTTCCTCCGAGCCCAAACGGAAGAAGGTTTCGGACTTTCGATGTTCCTGGAGCGTCTTTTTGGAGGAAAAAATAGATACCCACTCCTACAAGAAGGAAGACGACAACACCTGAAATGATAATAAGAGTTTTTTTATTCATATTTATATTGCAGATCTGCTGTAGCACACATGCCAGTGGTTGTTGTTTTCGAGTACATATTCTGCGCTCCCAATAAACCATGATGGCTGGCCTTTTACACAATTTGCACTTGGTGTCCCCTGCTTGCCTTTTGTGATGTAGTTATACAAAGCATCACCGGAAGTGTAATTAATATCAACACGGTTCATTCCAATTCCATGAGTTGTATGTTTCCAGAATTCGCTTCCCCCTGTAACTACGATTGAACAGCCTGTACACTGGCTTTTCAGTGATAGAAGTCCATTTATCGCGGCACTCCCTATTTTATACACACTTGTGCAATTATTCTCCCCAACCTTCTTACAGGCTGAGGTGTTTCCTTTAGTGCCTGTAATTTTTATTCCTGCCAAAGCAGAGCGTTCGGCGCTATCATCGGGGAAAGCGCTTCCATCTGGGTACTGTGCATAACAAGCGCTCCCAGCACACGCTGTTCCTGTGTTACCACCAGGGCTACTGAGAATACAATTTTTTGTACAAACAGGCCCGCTTGCTGTTGTTGTTTTAATTACTACACATTTACTGTTTACAGGACATGCAGTATTGAGGGAGCACGGATCCACTGGACAAGAAGGTCCTGCATCTGCAACCTCGACGGCGGGTAGTGGAACTTTTTGAATATTTAAATTAAACAAAAGAAGAGACGGACTAATGGTGGAAAGAATTGCATACGAGCCAATCACAAGAACAAGGCCGATAATTGCGTTGTTTACTTTCTCTTTCCCATCCTTCTTTCCGCCGAGTGATTCGCTGGTGATATATTCAAGTCCTCCAAATACAATCATGAGAACCGCGAGTACTCCCGCAATACCAATTGAGAGCTTAAAAACTCCTGGGATATACGTATTAAAAGTTACCGATTTGTCTACTTGTGACTTAGAAATGCCAGGAAGATCTACAAGTGGAGTGTAGTCGACATTTCTTTCTTCGGCATGGCTCACAACTGTGCCAGACAAAAGAAGGACAAAAAATAGAAGAAGAACAGCGGATATTCTTTTAAAAGTAGAAAGGTACATTATTGTGAGGAAAGGTTAATTTGCATTCGATTTTGTGCGTTTTGTGTTGAGTTCTCTTTATTCACAACTTGAAGTCCAAGGAGCGAAACACCAGCCACTTTTGTATCGTTTCGCAGGGTAATGACACTTTTGTTGGTTGTCGCTGACACCGGCTCGCTATTTACCGTCCAATTGAAATCCAAAAGATTAAACGGATCAGTATCACCAAAAAAATATGGACTGCCAATTATTGAAATCTCAGTATCTTTCATGGTAACGGTATTACTGAGTGCTGTATTAAATAGTGTACCAAAAAGTGGATGGTTCTCGTAAAATACTATTTTTGGATTTTGTGGATCAATATCAACACTTCCAAGACCCTGAAGTGACCCGTCCGTAGTGCTTACCGAAAGAGAGAGTTTTTGTTTACTCCCTAAAATATCACCAAAGACTGTGATGGTGTGTTTGCCATAGCCAGACTTTGATAGGAGCGGGTTTCCATCGAGTGACCAAGTGTATACGAGGTTCTCTTTTGGTACCCTTTTTCCTTTACTGATAAAATCAGGAAGTGCGGACGCGGTAAGGCTTGCTTGGTCAGAGAACAGTGCCTTGCCTGCGTAGAGAGGTGGTGTGTAGGTGTTCGCTTGCCAGATAATCGCAATATCCGTGGGAGTAAACGTGAGGGTTCGTGAAAAGGTTCGGGCATTACGGGGAGTAATTCCAATGACGACGTTTGTTGTGACACCTACATCACCGTTTTGGAACGTAAATGTTGTGTAACCCTCCCCTTCGGTAACTTTCTTACCATTTACGGTCCATGAAATGCGAGCGGTGTTCAAATCATAGGAAAAGCTTTGGATATCGATAGATACTTGCTCGTTAGCTTTTGGGAATTCGGGAACTGCGGTGATTGTGAGTACCTGCTGTGCATCATTTGTCGTCATTGCTTGAGCAAGCACGAGTGGTAAGTCCACCGTAAAAAGGAAAGAGAAAAGGGTAAGAACAAAAAATACTTTCTTCATTCCCATAAGTATATCAGAAAGATAGAAGGTTTTTCCCCTGTTTACCATCTGCGTATTCATGATTCATTTTCTATTTTTTTATGTAAGTTTTATCGCTTTCAAAGCAGTCTCTACAAATTTCGTTTCTCTAAAGTGTGCAAGGAGTACAAATATGGCTGTGGCAGGAATTATCTGAAGCCCAGGTATTAGTTCAACGACACACATTGATGCCCATCTTTTCACAAAACCCTTAAATAATTTACGCTGCAATCGGTTTGTTTTTCCGAATCCCCAGAAAAAGATAACCAAACCAATAAGAAACGAAAAGATACTCGCAACAATAACCAAGACAACAGAAACATCAAATGGGACATCTAAAATATCTTTTATAACAGCAAGAGAGAAAATAATTACAGGGAAATTAGATTTTGTTGGGTAGTCGCTACTTCCTGGTGTTGTTTTGGTTAGAATTTCGAGAGCTTCCGTATCAATCGGCATCTTTGCATCTTTGAAGATTTTTTCTGCCAACTCGAAGCTTCTTTTTCGTGCAGGTTGGTACACCCCCCTTCCTGCTTTTCCTGTATCGTCACTCGTCTCTTCGAGTGGAGTCTCCTGTTTGCTCGCATCCTCGATGAGAGTCTTTTCTCCTCCTTTTTTTTCAAATTCGCTTTTTCTTGCTAACTCACTTTTCTCTTGCTGTTTTTTTCTTTGTTGAAGTAAAAACCCTCCAGTGTTTTGCCCCGATTCTTCTGGAAATAGTTTTCTTGCAGACTGTAATATTTCTTTTGACCGCGTATATCTACTCGGACTGCGCTCGTGGGCATTCTTGTCTGGATTTTGGGTTGCCATGATGCATGTTAGTTAGCTCCTGCAATATCCTCTTTTGCTTTTTGGATAGCCAGAATCTGAGAAGGGTCTGAGGTAATGATTTGATCCTCAGTGTACGACGCAATAATCTTTATGGCCACATGCTTAAGTCCTGCAAAGAATATCCCCTCTCCTACATCAGACTCAAGAAGTAGGTACTTTTCTTCATCAGTTAAGTTGAAAATTTGTTGAAGTCGGTCAATAGCGGTTGGAGATTGCTTAAGAAGTATTTGAATGGAAGAGTTCGTGATGATCGGTGTTCCATAGGGGGACTTCAAGAAGTCATCCACATCTTGGGTGATGGTCGCAAGTCCGAGGTAATACTTTCGTCCACGTTTTGCGAGGTTAAGAAGGAATGATGCAGTATCCTCTGATTTCATCATCCACCAGGCTTCATCAATAACAAGAAGGCGCTTTTTGAGCTCACGGCGAACTGCGCTCCAAATATAGTGAGTGACAATGTACATAGCGATGGGCTTCAGCTCATCTTCCATATCACGAAGTGAGAACACCACAAACTTTTTGTTAATATCAATGTTTGTTGGTCTGTTGATGAATCCTGCCCATGTACCTTTGGTGTACTTGGTAAGTCTTTGCGCAAGCGACTCTCCTCCTTCAAGACCTGAGAGTACCATTTCAAAATCAGAAAGCAGTGGCGGTTCGATATTACGGAAGTCAGAATCCGCAGTAATGTCTTTGAGTGCGTAGGTTTCAGTTATTGCTCGGTCAATAAGCGCATCCTCTTCTGCGGAAAGCCCTCCCATCATAAGACGGAACAGCCCAACAAGATTAATGATGTTTGAGCGCAGTACACTCGCTCCTGATTCGTCGTCCCCCGGTGGAGGAAGATCAAATGGATTGATGTGGTGTTCGGAGTTGAGGGAGATTTTGAAGTAGCGACCTCCTACTGCTTCTGCCATGTACTCATACTCACGTTCTGGGTCAATTACCATTACATCAGTGTCGAACATGAGTGTACGAAGGATTTCGAGCTTAGTGGTATACGATTTTCCTGCGCCAGACTTAGCGAAGGTAATTGAGTTGTAGTTTTCGAGAGAAAATCGGTCAAAAAGAACCAAACTTGAATTGTGACGATTGATACCGTAGAGAATTCCCTTGTCTGAGGTAAGGTCAAATGAGATAAATGGGAAAAGACTCGAAAGAGGTGAAGAGTTGAGCTTTGAATTCACCGCAAGTTGGTCCTCACCGAGAGGTAAAATACTCTTGTACCCCTGCTCTTGCTGGAAGAGTGCGGGTTTTACGTATACGAGCTTTGATTCTAAGATTGATTTGATTTCTGACTCAATTTTGTCGAGCTCGTTATCAGAATCGCCATAAATAGAGATGTAGAGACCTACGTCAAAAAGTTTCTCCTGAGCTTGCTGAAGATTGTCACGGAGATTTTCGAGATCTTGATATGCAACATCAAGCATTGGGT
>JBKJKY010000002.1:0-11267 GCA_046597175.1 Parcubacteria group bacterium | reverse complement strand
TCCATCGTTACTTTCTCCGGAAAGGGGTAGTGAAATGTGAAAAAGTTTTCTCTATTCTTGGGACATTATATCATATTTACACAAAAAAACAAGCCCCAATGCAGATGTTGCATTGGGGCTTCATTCATACAGAGAGGGCGAGACCTTGATCCGCACGAATCCTTTCTCTGAGTTTTGAAATTTCACGAAGTATCTCCTCCTCGGTGTTTTCTGGAATTGTAATTTCTTGTGCAACTTCACGGATTGCAGACCGTATTTCATCTTCAGTTTGTAATCCAATATATGTTGCAACTGGAGTTACTAATCTTACTGAGTAGTCCATACTGTCCACAACGGGTCGTATGAGTCTTTGTTTTGGTTGCATAACCCACCTCCCAATTGAAGGATCATTATTCTCCTGTAATAGTATCAATAAAAAGAATCAAGTAGAATAGGAAGGAAATACTGAGAAAACAAAAATGAAAATACACTCTAAAGTCCAGAAAAGGTATACCCATACTGATGTAGAAGAATCCCTCCAAAAGCTTGCAAGTAGAAAGCGAGCGGAAGGTTCCACTCGGTATTTTAAAAATGGGAAAGGTCAGTACGGAGAAGGGGATGTGTTTATTGGTGTTACAACGCCGATGGTTCATTCGGTAGCAAAAGAGTTTCGAAACCTCTCGCTTATTGATATTACAAAACTGTTAAAACATAGGATTCACGAGTATCGCTCTACCGCTCTCGACATACTCGTACTTCAATATGAAAGTGGAGACGTGAAAACAAAACAGAAGATATACGATTTTTATCTTACCAAAACAAAATACATCAACAATTGGGATTTAGTAGATAGTTCAGCGTCCTATATCGTCGGAGATTATCTGCTCTCAAAGAAAAATCGAAAAGTTTTGTACACTCTTGTTCGTTCTCAGTCTCTGTTTGAAAGGCGAATTGCTGTTGTTGCGACCAATGCATTTATTAAAACAGGACAGTTTGATGATATCTTGAAACTCACCCGACTTCTCACTCGAGACAGCGAAGACCTTATGCACAAAGCGTGCGGATGGATGCTTCGAGAAGTGGGGAAGAAGGACAAAGCAGTACTGGTTGAATTCCTTGAAGCAGAGAAGCACGCCCTTCCGCGTACAACCCTCCGCTATGCAATCGAGCGTTTTACCCCGGATGAACGAGCTCACTTCATGGCACGAAGTTTATAATGCATTTATACTATATTTGCATTAGTCATTTTCATATTTCCTTTTTTATTTATTTCCTCTTCCCATGAACATTCATCCACTTATTGTACATTTTCCCGTTGCACTCCTCATTATCTACGCTCTGTTTGAGATTGCGCGCTTTCCGTTCATCACTCGCCAGGAGTATTATTTTTATGTTAAAGCGTCACTGCTTATTCTCGGTTCTCTTTCGTCGCTCCTCTCGTTTTTAACCGGAGACACTGCAAAGGAGGTTGGGGGATACGGCGGTAGTAAGGTAGTGGAGATGCACGAAACGTTTGCGACTATCACCGTGTGGATCTTCGCTATTATTGCGAGCGCCTACCTCATCGCGTGGGTAAACAGGCAAAATATTTTTATGAAGTTTCGATCAGGAGGTATGCTTGCCAAAGCATGGTCTATTAAAACCAAATTCAGTCATCTTATTCTACATTCCTATGTAGTAATCCCCCTCGCGATTGCTGGTCTCATTTCAGTCACTATTACCGCAGGTCTGGGAGGGGCGCTCGTGTATGGACTCAAATTTGACCCATTTATGGCACCAATCTTCAGGCTACTTGGACTACTCGCGTAGTACCCCTCTTCCGGGTATACTGGGATTATGAAAAGTCTCAAAATAGCCATTCTCCTTGTGCTTATTACTACTTTTAGCCTTCCTGTGTACGGAGCAAACTTCCAGTTTGGAGAGGACTACACGCTCCTTAAGGATGCGACCACTACAGGAGACCTCTACGCATTTGGTGGTAATACCACGATAGCGGGAAATGTATTCGGGGATCTGATCTCAGCGGGGTACAATGTTTTTCTTGGTGGGGACACTATTTCTGATGACGCACTAGTCCTCGGTGATTCTGTGCATGTCTTAAGTAATATCAAGCGCTCACTCCGGTCACTATCTCGGGAAATTTTTGTTTCAAGTAGTATTGGGAAAGACGCAGGACTCGCATCGTGGAACGTAACCCTTCTTCCTAAAACAATTATTGAAGGTGATCTCCTAGTGGCGTCTGGTAACCTTGATATGCAAGGGAAAGTTCTTGGTGATATGCATGTTGCATCAGGCGACGTCTACATTAATGGTGAGGTGGAAGGAAATGCAAATATTTTTGCAAACCATATTGGTATCGGTCCTCATGGAATAATTAAAGGAAATTTTTCATACTCAGCTTCTGATCCTGTAACTATTGAAACAGGCGGACAGGTTTTGGGGGCATCAACGTTCACTCAAATCAATACTCGTACAAAAGCAGAGCAGTTCTTGCCGACCATATGGGGGACACTTGTCATTATTAAGTTTGCAATCTTCCTTCTCTCAGCGCTCGTTGCTCACGGGATTCTTCGAAAAGTTTCAACTCGATTTGTCGTTGTTTCAATTACTGAATTTTGGAAAAGTTTACTGCGAGGCTTTCTCCTTGTACTCGCCGTACCTGTCGCTGCAACTGTCGCTACGCTCACATTTATTGCAATCCCATTTTCACTCTTTGCACTCGTACTCTTTGGCATCGGCCTACTCCTTTCACTTGTCTACGCTCCGATTGTGATTGGCTCTCTTATGTTCCGATTCTTTCACATGCAAGAAGGAATTGTGGTTTCGTGGAAAACAATTGTGCTCGGCGTAGTCTTTGCAACACTGCTCGATTATATTCCCTATGTCGGTACGGCGCTTTGGTACTCATTCGTCCTCGTTGCTCTTGGCGGTATTTATCAAGTGCTTGCAGATAAATTTATGGAGGTCAGATAGTATGAGTACTGAAGCAAAAATTTCCCTTGGTGTTATTGCTCTCTTTATTTTTTGTGGAGTACTTTATGGAGTTTTTCATAAAACCTCTGGTGTAAAAAATTACCCTTCACGTGGTAGTGGGATCATCGCATTTGGCGATAGCTTGGTAGAAGGGATTGGCTCGAAAAAGGGTGCAGGTTTCGTGGAACCTCTTTCGCGTTTGATTGGCGAGCCTATTAAAAATTACGGACACTCAGGTGATACTACTGCGGAAGGGCTTCTGCGGTTGCCAAGTATTCTTGCGGAGAACCCTCATCCAAAAATTGTTCTCGTGCTTCTCGGTGGAAACGACTATTTACAAAAAGTAGGAGTAGAGCAAACATTTACCAATTTGCGCACCATTGTAGCTAATATTCAGGGAACAGGTGCGGTTGTTATTGTGCTTGGCATTCGAGGTGGTGCGCTCGGCGACAAATTTGAGGGACATTTTGACACACTTGCGCACGACATGAAGGTGGGGTATGTCTCAGATGTTCTCTCGGGTCTCTATGGGCGCAGTGCGTATATGTCGGACACAGTCCACCCAAATGATGCAGGATATGCTAAAATTACTGGAAGAGTATATCCAGTATTAAAAAGTCTCCTCAAATAATATGAATACAAAAAATATTTCAATCGGCGTAGTTGCATTCTTGGTTCTTGTGGCATTTTTCTCAGTCCTCAAAGTTAAGCTTGTTGGATCTCCAGCGCTAGCACTTCGTCTTGGTCAGCCGACATACGTAAATGCAAGCAAAGATTTTATTGTTGTTGATTCTGTAGACGTGGGAGACAAGATCAAAAGTCCACTTACGATTACGGGAAAAGCTCGAGGGTCATGGTTTTATGAAAATGCTTTTCCGATTCTGATTCACGATGAGAATGGAGTTCCTGTAGGTAGAGGTATTGCACTTGCAGAAGGTACGCCTGCTCCAGGTGAATTTGTCCCCTTTAAGGGGATAGTCACCTTTGAAATTTTTGGGCAAAAGGGAACGGTAGTACTTGTAAGTAATGATGATCCAAGAGGTGGTTCTGAGGGTATACGTACCGTTTCTATTCCCGTTTCATTTGATAGATAAGAACGTGTATACTAGTAGTATGACTGAGATAATGAAATCCGACGTGTTCTTTTTTGTCACGACGATTGCCGTCGCTCTCGTCTCTATTGTGTTTGTTATCGCACTTGTATACGTCATTTCAATTTTGAAAGACGCAAAAGAGTTGTCGGTACGGGCACGAGAAGAAGGCACAGCAATTTTAGATGACATTGGTGAGATACGTCAGAATGCAAAAGGGAAAAGCCTTCGAATCCTTGATATTATTCAGTCACTATTTTCTTTTGGAAAAAAGAAGAAAAAGTAATTATTATTCATAAGATATATACAATGGTCAAAAAAAATACACCAGCAAAAAAAGAAAGTAATACCGGCAAGGTTGCGGTAGGAGCAGGAATTGTTGCAGCGCTCGCAGGTGCATATTTTCTTTACGGGTCTAAAGATGCAACAAAGAATAGAAAGAAGGTAAAGGGTTGGACACTCAAAGCAAAAGGAGAAATCCTCGAAAAGCTTGAGAAGGTAGAGCACGCATCACAAGCTCAGTATGAAACAACCGTCGATTCAGTTCTCGGTAAATACAAAGCGCTAAAGAATGTTGATCTGAGTGAGGTTGATTCTCTTGGAAAGGATTTGAAGAGACATTGGAAAGCATTCCAGGCCGAGCTTAAAAAGGTAAAGAAGGCGTAAGGAGAAGGAAATAGGTAAGAGGAAATATACATACAAAAACCACCGCCCGAGGGCGGTGGTTTTTGTATTGCAATTATTGTCCTAAAACCTACTAGCTCTTTTATCTCGTGTCAGTAATTTGATACGCGCAGACACTTCCAAGGAGTGTAATACATCCAAGTACCCAAAACGTTGCACTAAACGGGAGGAAGGAGAGACTGATGGTTGCAATGAGTGGTGCAAGAATGTATGCAAATGGTCTCGTCATGCGAAAAAGGCTAATAATATCACTGTCGTCTGACTTCACTTGTTTGAAGAAATAACTCTCATTTGTTACTTCTACAAAACTTGCCCCGAAGCGCGAAAAAAAGAGTAGTATTGCCCAGATAGTGAAAGTTTTTTCATGGCTTACAGTCAGAAGCGTCGCAGCAATCGACATAGCAATGAATCCAAAAATCATAAACTCTTTTTCTCCATATCTATGGTCTGCAATCCACCCGACCGGCAACTCAAAAATCATAAAAGGAAGGAGCATTATGGTGAAAAGCAGTCCCAGTGTTTGCCAATCAAATCCAATCTCCGCGATGAGGTAGAGAGGGAGATAAATAACTACCCACGCATAAAAAAACTGCAGTATGAATTGTGCAGAGATGCTGTATTTCAAATCTTTTTGTTTGAATGCAAGGGCCAAGCTCTTTCCGGGAGAAGTTCTTTTTGGAGCCTTCGGCTCCGTACTCATAAGGTATTTCTCAGTAAGCCATATCAAGGGCAAGAGTGAAAGTGCAGAAAAAAAGTATACATTTTCAAATGCGAGATTCTTCATGAGAAGGCCAGTTAGAAGGGGGGAAATGACAAGGATAACGTTTGTCAGCGTGAGGTATGCACCACGAATCATTCCTGTAGAACTTTCTTTCTCAGTCGCATCTTCAAGGTATACGTCTAAACTGTAGAGGATCATAGGAACGAGTGCCGAGTGGAGAATAAAGAACCACGCAACAAGAGCAGGAATCATTGTTTGAGCAAGTCCGAGGGTAACCGCACACTCAAGGAGTGTGATGGTCATAAGGTATCGATAGGCGCTTTTTCTTGCGATGAAATACGGTGCGGTGGTGAAAAGGAATAATCCGAGTACCGAACCGGCAATATAGAGAAACCCAACTACACTTGCAGAAAAATATCGTTCAAGCGATGAAGAGTTGATATAAATAATGAGAAAGTAGTGAATCGACAGGAGAATATTTGCAACATAAACATGTGAAAGTTTTCTGTGTTTATGAAGCTTTGAAAGAAGTCCATCCATAAAATTAGTATACTAGGAAAAGAAAAAGAAAATAAAATTATACAGCTATTGCGCACAAGTTATTTGCTGAATTTTTGCTCGTGTGATTGGTCCGAGTACTCCTGTGTTACGAATATTTGTATCTTTTTGGAATTTGGTAATTGCTGCTACGGTTTTTGAACCAACAAAACCAGTCGGTTTTACTGGTAAGTATCCAGCCTTAAAAAGAAAATTTTGAGCAAGTATGACTTCGCCCTTTGGATCTACATTTCTTACTCCATATCCAATAGTGGTAGTAAGTTTTGTACAAGATTCTTTGAGTGCGGGAAGTGATACGGCAGTTATTTTGTTTGTCACAATCTCTGGCAATCGTCTTAATTCCTGCATGATACTTGTTGTCGCTGTAGAGCCGCTCGTTGAAGTTGATTGTTTCGTGCTAGGGATTTCGGTTTGGAGTATCGGTTCAGGTGCAAGTGTGGGGGATACCTCATTTGATCCTGTAATTGAAAATGCACGAGATGGGTAGGATATTCCTTTTGCAGTTACAAATTGTATTGTATATCCAAGGCCAGCAGGTACGTCAGTTGGTATTTTTACAATATAATTTTCTACCTGGTCAGTGTCTACGTTTCCAAGTAGTCGCGGTGAGGAAAGTAAATTTCCCGCTAGCACAACGGTGTACTCGGTATTGTCTGAATCAACCGCTGTCCAGGTAATTGGAATTGATTGACCTTTTGCGATTGTCGTGTAGGGAATACTTAAAGAAATAGTCGGGCTAATTTGAGCAAATGTAAATACAGGAACTAAACATAGCATAAAGATAAATATTTTTTTCATACTACCATACAGTCTAGCAAGGATTTTTATTTACTCATAACAAAAAACTCCCATTAGGGAGTTTTTTGTGAGAAATTTTGAACTGTCTTTTTTAATTTACACGCCGAGCACCACTGGAATGACAATCGGACGTTTTGCAGTTTTTTGATAGAGAAATTTTCCGATTTCATCAGATACGTTTGATTTTACGAAATCAAAATTGATTGGGTTCATTCCCGCAGTACTCTTTTCAATTGTTTTCTTGATGATAACGCGAGTGTGCTGGAGAAGATCCTGCGATTCACGGAGGTATACGAAGCCACGAGAAATAATATCAGGGGACTTACGGAGCTTTCCGGTCTTCACATTGATGCTTGCTACAATAACAAGGAAGCCATCTTCTGCGAGCATTTTTCGGTCACGCATCACTACTTCTTGCACGTTACCGATTGAGAAACCGTCTACCATGACCATACCGTTTGGTGCAGTTTCTTTGAGTTTGACAATCTTTTTCCCCTGCTCTTGAATCTCGATCACCATTCCATTGTCAGGAACGATAATATTTTCAGGTGGCATACCAAGCGCTTGTGCTACTTCTTCGTGTACGCGAAGCATGTAATGGTTTCCATGAATTGGAATAAAGAATTTTGGCTTGATATGTTTGTGGAGCCACTCGAGTTCTCCGCGGTTTCCGTGACCAGTTGAGTGAATGTACACATCTGACGTTCGGTAGTGAATAATCTTCGCCCCTTGTCTTGCAAGGTTGTCTTTGAGTTTCTGAACAGACTTTTCATTCCCAGGGATGATGGAAGAAGAGAGAAGTATGGTATCACGCGGTGTGATCTTGATATATTTGTGGCTCTTGTTTGACATACGCATGAGCGCTGCAAATTCGTCTCCCTGAGCTCCTGTTGCGAGGATAATGATCTTATCTGGGGGAAGAGTTTCCATCTCTTCTGAAGTGATGATGGTGCCCTTTTTTACGGTGAGTTTGTTCACTTGCATTGCGATCTCCACGTTGGTTTTCATACTGCGTCCCTCAACAACAACTTTTTTGCCGTACTTCTCCGCACTTTCGATAATACTAATCACACGCTCAAGCTGAGAGGCGAATGTGCCGATAATCATGCGACGCTTGGTATTCTTGATAATTTCGTCGAGGTTTTCTCTTACGACGCGCTCTGGAGTAGAGAATCCAGGGTTCTCAACATTCGTTGAGTCCATCATGAGTGCTAAGACGTTTGCATCTTTAAATATCGAATATTCTTTTTCTTCTGCGTCGGTAACCACTCCATCATTATGATCGAGTTTAATGTCACCTGGGTTTACAATCCATCCGTACGGAGTTTCGATAACGATACCCATTGAGTCTGGGATGGTGTGGCTTACCGCAAAGAATCGCGCTTTGAGATTGCCGAGAGTAATTTTCTCATTATTTTCAACAATGCGAATATCAAGTGGCGCGAGATGAGGAAACTCTTCCTGTCGCTTTTTAATCATGATACTGGTGAGTTCACGAGTATAGAGGGGTGGGTTGCCAATACGGTCCATGATATAGGGAATTCCTCCAATGTGATCGAGGTGACCGTGGGTAATAATGATCGCTCGGATGCGATCCTTTCTTTCTTCGAGATATTTCGTGTTCGGCAAAATGTAATCGATTCCCGGAGTATCATCTTCACGGAATTGGAATCCGGCATCCATGACAATAATGTCATTGCCATATTCAATAGCGCTCATGTTCTTTCCAACCTCTTCCACTCCTCCGAGAGGAATAATTCGGATACTGTCTCCGATTGGCGGAATAACCATTGAGTCATTGTTCGTCCGCGGGCGAGGAGCCGGCATGCCTCTGCGTGGCATCATACGTTTTCCATTTCCAAAGTTTCCACCCATGCGAGAATTGCCACCTCTTCGTGGTGTTCGATGAGTGCTTGGTGCAGTCGCTCTTAGTGTTTCACCGATGTGAGTAGAAGGAGCGACAGGAGTTGCTGGCTCTGGGGCGGTATCTTTGTTCTGAGTTTCTTCGTTCATTGTGAGTTAATTAATTGAATTAATGAGTAAATAATTTCCATACGTTATTTTTTTCTATGTACCAGTCGTGTACGGTGAGGAATCGGTCACCAGTTGTAGTGAGATTTCCAATGGAAACATTTTCTACGGTATTTGGTACAACATATAAAAAGCTTGGGGAATACAGGAACACTACAGGAACATCATTTTTTATTTCGGTTTCAAACTGTGCGTACTTATCATTTCGGACACTTACGTCACTCGTCGCACGTGCATCTTCGAGAAGTTTGTCAGCTTTGCTGTTTACGTAACTTGCAATGTTGAGTCCTGGATCATTTCTCTGTGATGAATGCCAGAACGGATAGAGGTCATGATCTCTGCCGATAATTTCTCCAAAGAGAAGGGCATCATATTTGCGTGGGCGAATGATGTTTTGGTTGAGGTTTCCTGTTTCAAAAATATTTACCTCGACTTTTGCACCAATCTTTTCCCAGTCTGATTTTAATTTTTCTGCAACTTGGCGCAGTTCGGGAGCGTCACCGGTTGCAAGAGAGAATGTAAGAACGGTTACTTCCTTTTTGTCTTTCTTCTCGTACACTTTTGTGTCAGGGTTCATGGTCCAACCATTTTTCTCAAGCAAAGCTTTTGCATCTGCAATCCTACTTTCTGGGGTGCTTGTTCCAAATGCATGAGCATCACTGTGAAGTGTTGTCGGTGGGATCGGACCGCTGATCGCTGTGCCATATCCAGAAAGCACATCATTCACTATCGCTTCTCGGTCAGCGGTCATATTGAGTGCTTGGCGAACTTCTTTACGAGTGAAGATTGGAGCCTGACTTTGGTTGAAGAATACTGCAAAGATGCGGGGAAGAGTTGATTCTTCGACTCGTTTTCCTTGGCTTGCAAGTTTTTCTACAGTGTCAGCAGAGAGACTGTTCGCACTTTCAACATCTCCTTGATCAAGCGCAGTTGCTAAGTCACTTCCGTTTGGATAAAAGCGAAGGACAAGCGTGCTTATGTATGGTTCACCGCTTACAAAATCTTTGTTTGCTTTCAGTGTATATTCGCTCGGAATTCCTGCTCCATTGCGAAGCACTTTTGAAACAATATACGGCCCCGAACCAATTGCGTTTACATTGTACTGACTAAATGCAAATTCATCCGGACTAGCATTTTTCCAAATATGTTTTGGAAGAATTCCGAGTGTCGTGTTTTCAAGAAATGGCGCGTATGCCTGTTTTAAGACAAAGTGAATTTCTCGGTCAGAAATTTTTTCTACCGTAACTCCATCCCAGTTAGCTCTACGAGGACTCTTGAGTGATATGTCTTGTGCTTTTTGTACGGTGAATTCCACATCACTTGTTGTGACCGGTGTTCCATCTTGGAATTGGATTCCTTCTTTCAGAATGAAAGCGTACGTTTTGCCGTCATCACTAATCGTGTAACTTTCTGCAAGATCAGGAATGAGTGTCCCTTCGGGTGTTGCACGCAAGAGCCCTGAATAGACAAGAGATACGAGATCTTTGTCAGCATCGGAGAGCGCAAGAAGGGGATTTACAAACCGTGGTGATCCAATTATTCCTTCAATAAGTTCTCCACCTTTGTCAGGTACAGAGACTAGGAATGCATTGTTGACCCCTGCAAGTAATAGGATGGTACTAATGAGAAAGAGCACGCAGAATGACCAAAAAATCATTTGCTCAGTCAAAGAGAACGAGCGAATAGCTTTTTTAAAACTTTCTGCCTTTGGAATTTCGAAACGCATTCGAAAGAATGACTGAATTCGTGTGTTCACAAGTGTAATGTTTAGAGAACTTCTGTGTATCCGAACAAAAAGAATACTAATCGGAGCATCCGATACTTTCGTGAGATTTGTGAGCTATTTGAGGAATAACGCAGCAAATGCAGAGAGGGCAAAGAGAAAACCAATCACGAGTGTAACTCGGAACAGGGTCTTTTCAGCACCTCGTCTTTCGTATTGAGTAGAGCTGAATGCGTCGCCACCAAATGCTCCGCCAAGTCCAGCTTCTGATCTCTGCAAAAGAATTCCGCCAATGAGCAGAATCGAAAGAATAATCTGAATGTAAGGTAATGCCACAGAAATACTCATTAGGAACCAGTATACCCCGTTTGGTAATTATTTCAAGTTTGGCCCTTGGGTATAGTAAACGGGAGTAGGTGAGAGAGCTACAGGAGTTCTACGCTCACGATTATGAAACGGGGTAGGCACCCTAGATTAGTTCATGGTAAAGAATGGAAATAAATGGCTAGAAGTATGAGTATTTTACCAAAATTACTCTTGTATTACTTGACTTTTATTTTAATTATGCTATTATATATACCAGTAGTTCTCTCCTAGAAGAAGGCCTCAATCCGAACACCTCCAAGAAGCACTCAATGCTTCTTTTTTCGTCTCTCCGCATCAAGAATCTCTTGCGGGGTCTTGTATTTTAAACATTTCATCGGTCTTC
>JBKJKY010000056.1:0-5376 GCA_046597175.1 Parcubacteria group bacterium | reverse complement strand
TAGGCACAAAGCGACCCCCAAAATGCTTCGCATTTTGGGGGTCTTTTCTCATTCAATTCCCTCACCCATGGGGCTGGCTGGGGAGATCCAAACTGTCGACCTTCCGGAGGCTATCAGCAACCTCCACTTTGGCTCGAGCAGAATCTTCCCGAATTTGCGTTCTCGGGGAACGATCCTCGAGTTTGCAACCTTGGGTGAGTACAAGGAAGAAAAGGACGGCGAGAAGCGCTCCCCAGATCCAGCGCGCTTTCCTCATATTACCCCCTTGCAGAAAAGATGACTACGCAAGCAAGGAGTGCCACAATTGCAACTTCAAACGCTACCCACTTCTTTGAGTAGAACATGTCATGCCTCCTGTTAGCGGTACCGTATGAATGCCATCACAGCACAGATGGCAAGGAATACCCAAAGGCCAATTGCAGTCAGACTCGGTGCGCGACTTTTTCCCACTGGCCACCTCCAAGAAATGAGGAGAACTTCTACCAAGATTTATACCATACAAACAAAAAACAGTCCAGCGACTGTTTTTTGTTTATGGATTTTCGAATTTGTATTTCTATATTCGTTCTTCGTATTTCGATTTTCGTTATCCGTCATCCGACTTTCGTATTCCAACTACCTACTCCCCATTTCACTTCTCATCTTTTTGATTACATCAGCTGCAGCTTCCTGTCCGCCAAGTCCGAACGCGAGTCCGACACCGAGGGAAAGTGCAATGATAAATCCTGTGAAGAGTGTTTGGAAAAATGGTGCTGCGATTCCAAGTTGTGAAAGCGCGATAAGAAATGCAAAAACCCAGATAGCCCACCTTGCAACTGCACCGAGCATTCCAGCAGAACGAACTTCTGCAGCACGCGCAGAAGCGGTAACTGTTCGTTGCACGATATCACCAAGAACACCAGCAACAAGAAGAACAAGTACGGCAACAATAACCTTTGGAAGATATTGAAGAACAACACCTTGGAGGAACTGATTTACTTCAACGAGTCCAAGTACATCAAATGATGCAACGAGGAATACAAGAACGATGAACCATTTTACAAGTCCCCCAACAAATGCACCAGTATTCAAGGTAAGACCTCCCTTTCTCATCATCTCATCTGCACCAGTTCTCTTCAGCGCTTCATCAACACGAGCTGAACGGAAGAGTTGCTGAATTCCACGACCTACGATTGTACCGACAACCCATCCGAGTACAAAAATAATCGCAGCGATAATAATATTTGGAACGTAATTTACAAAACCCATCCACAAACCCTGAAACGAATTCTGAAGTGCACCACTCCATGTATTGATATACATAAATCTTGTTCCGCCTGCGCGGAGAATGGGAGGAAAACCCTACCCGTTAAAATAATGAATAATTGCTCATCGCACAAAAGTACTCTGATATTCATTATATCACTTACGGAGAGGGTGGTGGGGAGGGGGTTCTTGTAATGTGGATAAAGGCTCGCTCGGGTTAGTCCCGAGGAGCACGCATAATTCTCTGGTGAGAATTTGCTCAAGACTCGCACCGTCGTGCTCCGTAGTCTCCTCGGGACTAACCCTCGCTCGCTATTGGAGATGCGAATACAGAGCCTGCGCAATGTTTTCCAAAAGCAATGTTCGCTCGCTGGTAGAAATTCAAAAAAATCAAGGTAGAGTCGACACTAAATAATTCATTATAGATATTGCAATAGATATAGTTCTTCTTAAAAACAAATACCCATCACAATTTCTTGTGATGGGTATATTTTGCAAACCTACCGCTTTGATGTGTGAGCTTTGTTGTGCCCTTTGGTTAGCCAGTCACGTTTGCAGTACCGATGGCAATGGGCCATCGCGAGGAAATCTCCGTCCGTGAGTTTCCACACGGTTCCAACAGTGTCCCCTACATCACTTCGCTTGACCGGCTGAAGAATGAGAGTGCGAGCCTCACTGTCACTCGTTTCGACAAGAAGCTCATCCTCTGCCAAGACAAAATGTGAGTGGAGCAAAGCCACTCCGAGACGGTCGATCTTGCCGTGCTTGCTGAGGACTTCGCGAAGCTCGACGAGACAATCTGCATCGCCATGGCCAAGAGGTTCGACATCCGCGACATCCCGAATATCTCCCCACTGAATAGGCATGACGGTTGCGATGTTGAAATCGCCATCACCAAGCTTCCAGATAGTTCCAACTGCATGCTCAGCTTCGCTGTGCAAGATTGGTTGAAGGGTGAGGATGCGGTCTTGGTTGTTGCTCAACTCCAGCAGAAGCTCATCCTCTGCCAAGACAAAATGTGAGTGGAGCAAAGCCACTCCGAGACGGTCGATCTTGCCGTGCTTGCTGAGGACTTCGCGAAGCTCGACGAGACAATCGACATCTTTTTCGTTCAAAGGTTCGACAGCGTCGATGTCTTCAAGACCGTCCCATCGAATTGGCGCGACTGCGAGGGTACAGATGCTCATCTGATTCTCCTTGTCTGTTTGAGAAAAACTACTAAGAAACAGCTTTACTACGAAACTTCAAAATAATTGATCCCTCCTTTGTTTAGTAAAGAACCACTGCGTGGACTACAGATTTAATGTAACTATAAATAATTAGAGTGATTTGTCAATGGGTGAGTATGGTAGAAAATTTGCTTACTTACATCACCCCGAGTTTGTTCAAAATTTTGGCGTGGGGGAAATCGAGGATGTCGCGGCCGAGCTTACCGTAGAGACCGAAGCGGTATTGGAAGTCTGCTGTCTCAAATACCGCATAGCGAATTTCGCTTCCAATTTCTGATTCAATGGTTTTAATCGCAGAGTCAATCACTCCTTTTTTGAGATGATCACCAACGACAAGAAGGTCTATCCTACTATCAGGATTTTGAATGAAGATTCCTGAAATAATAATAAGCTTCATCACTCCCCCGCGATTGAGCTTTCGAACAATGTATTTTGGACTGAGGTGATTGAGACTAACGAGAAAAGTTTGGAGCGGTAGGATGAATTCGAAGTTCTCATTTAGAATCCAGCCATTGCATTTTACTCGAGCAGAAGTTTTCTTCCCACCTCGTTTTCGATGAACAGTTTTGAAAAATACTTTTCTTTTAATGAGATCCATCTTTTCAAGGAGTAGGATCTCAGCTCGAACTTTTGTTGCTGTTTCTTTTGTACGAACTGCAATTATTTGTACATCAAAAGGAGTTTCTTTGTTGAAAACAAACTGCTTTATTACTTTCACCTTGGTGGCGTTTCCAAATAGTTTCGTTAGGGTTTCCATATCGTTTAGCTGTATGGGGCTATTCTAACACCTTAGCGCTTTCCGCTCTACTGGTTGACTATTTCCCTTTCTTGTACCATTATCGACTCCAGATTTTGCTCTAAGACAACCGACCTATACCGGAATAGACTCATGCACGACATTCTGATTTCAGGTGGCTCAGTAAACGTAGACAAACTTTTTACACCGACTGTACTCCGTGTGATTGGGAGAATTGCCAAGCTCGCGCGAAAAATCCCACGGACAGTTACACTGAAAAATGGAACAAAGTTTTTTGTTACACCGGCAGTTGCGACCGGAGTAATCGCAAAGATCTTCAACCTCAAAGTGAAAAGGAAGGTTCCGACTTGGTGGACGCTTCACAACATGCACGACCATGACGAGGACATACTTGTGTTTAACGACATGGTTCTCGTGGTGGTCTGGAGGCAATTTGAGAGAGTACCACGTCCTGTGTACATTCAAGACCCAACAATCAACTGGAGTTGGAAAAGTGCTCTGGCGAAGAAATATTCGAGGGAGCTTTATTCAGAGATTGAGCTCGAAGCAATTGAGAGAATTAAGCTCACGAAAAAATATCGTCAAACAATGAGGATGAGATGATTGCGATACCAAACATCTGGCCATTTACATGGTCAGGTGTTTTTGTTTGACTAATAAGATTATTTATAGTATTGTTAGTTTAGAAAAAGTACTCTGACTTTCGAATTCCACTTTTCATTTCCGGAGGGTTTGTGCTCAACGAAAAAACATACTTCCTTATACCACTCGCCTATGACCGGATCCAGAATAGTAGTGGCACTGGATCGATGGCGAGGTGTAGAGCGCTGCGCAATTGGTGCACATGGAATGACATCAGAGACGAGCAGTGTATCGTCGTACTCACTGCAGGATACTCAAAGGAGTTTCCCTCAGACCGCACAGAAAAAAACCCTGTGAGTTTGGCTTGGCAGATGGCTATGTACATGAAGCCGCATTTCCCAAAAGCGGAATTCATCGTCTCAGCTTCTGCGTGGGGTACTGGTGCGGAAATTCGGAGTGCTGTGAAGATCATTAAGTCAGCTATCCATAGTGGACTTGAGACTGATGAGATTGTCATCATCTCATCGTCTAATCCCATGCACCTGCATGGGAGAGTGAAACTTTGGTGGTCGCGGTGTCGCCCCACAGGAACGGAGGTGATCCTGGTTCCCGCAAACCACTCATTCACTCCAAAAGAGTGGGTGCAGGAAACGGTAAAGTTTTTCCGGGACCTGGTGCGGGTAGTTTTTACAAAGAAGTAGCAGAAAGATGAGCGCCGTCGATACTTCGTATCGACGGCGCTTTTTGTTTGACAAGAAGAGGAGTTGGTACTATTGTCATATTTAGACAAACCATACCCTATCGTAAGAGGAACGATGCGAAACGATCAAGTAACGTACGTATCACTTGAAAGTTTTTTGACGAGTAGCGTCTCGCGCTTGAATCAAAGTGCGAATTTCGGAGTCATTGTCTGTATTTCAAAGGGTGGGACCACTTCGCCCACCCACACAAACGATCAGCTCCAAAATACTGCGGAGACTTACTCGAAACCCGCTTTAATAATCCGCAGAGAGGATGACCCCCGCGCTAGCACAAGCTAGCGCGGGTTTTGTTTGACGAGAAGGAAGATTGGTACTCAAAACAAAAACCCCGGTTGGGGTTTTTGTTTTTATTTGAGTGTGCCTTTGCTTTTCTCGATTCTTACAGAATCTGTACACCTTTTCTGTTTTTATTTCGCAGGGCTCATAAAAACTATCAAAGGTCTTGCGAAGCTCCGAGTGTTCGCTTCTCATCCGCCTCTCGTCGCCTTAGCCCAGCGAAAGGTAACACTTAGATAGGTAACCTTATTTAAGTGTTACCTTGTCACAGATATTTTGTTCGCCGTCGCTCACAAAATTCTCTGACCACGCCTCGCGCCTGATTTCTGCTGAAATCAGACTTCGTGCGCTCCGGCCGAAAGGTGCCTTAAGTAAGTAACCTTACTTAAGTGTCACCTTTCCTCCTGCCTCTTCGATAGACTTCTTGAGAGTCTCAGCTTCCTCCTTCTTCATATCTGCTTTAAGGATAGTTGGAGCTGCATCAACGAGATCCTTTGCTTCCTTAAGACCAAGAGCGAGTACTTCC
>JBKJKY010000086.1:0-10122 GCA_046597175.1 Parcubacteria group bacterium | reverse complement strand
GTAGCTCCTGAGTAAGTATCGTAAGCAAGCTTCAATGCAGTAGAAACTGATATATCTTCATGTATTGTAAATATTGTAGTCTGAGGAACGGCATTTTCTTTGATTACGCAATTGAGTTTATTAGCAAGAGCTAATGCAGTTATGTAAGTACATTCAAAATGATTTGTTGAAGTTACTGCGCAGTTACCGTTTATGAAGTCTATATTCTCATCTGTAACTACCCCTGTGCTTGATACCTTTGCGCTGAGAACATCTACGCAGCTTGCACCACATGAGGCTGAGTAAAGTTGGTTTGCACCATAGTATTCAAGAATGAATTTAACTGATGATCTCGGCGCTGTTCTACTATTTAAAACTGTAGATGTACCGGAAACCGCAGCACTATAGAGTTCAAAAACCCTGCTTCCTGAAGAGGTGTAATTGAAAGTACAGGCCACAGAGAGACCCGCACCACTCGTATTATTATTTGGACCGCCTACTGGTTCGCAAGTCGAAGTTCCGTCATTTATAGCGAAAGCAGTACCACTAATACTTACCGAGTTATAAGCTTCAATCTGAAACGTGGCCTTGTATCTACCGGCTGGCAGGTTAGATATTGTTTGACGTGGCAAATCTGAATCAGTCGTGGCCCATGTTCCGATAGTTGATGTCGCTATTGTTGGGCCGGGACAAGCGGCAGTTGTTGCAAATGCTCCAAGGGTAGTCGATGCTTTATTCCAATCACATGAAGCCGTACCGGCAAAATAAGATTCCCCTGCTACTTTAGAGGCATCTACGTCCACTTTTAAATCAACCGCACCCAGGAAAGTGTTATCAATGTTAGTCGTTCCAGTGGTGGCTACTGCTGCAGCGGTACTTGGAGTTAAGGATACAACTTCAATTCCATTTGAAGTCCCTCCTAAAATAAATGGAAGCTTATAGAGTGCCCATTTCCCGTCAGTATTTAGGAGAACACAATTGGTTATATTTGTTCCATCAGACGTAGCTACTAAGACCCCTGCTTTTCTTGCACAGAAGTACATATTTGGAGCAGTATTCTGAGCATAGATAAAACCAAGACCTTGGATACCATCAGAAAAAGCTGTGGCGTACAAAGTAGAATCTTGATAAAGAGCTACGTTAGATGCTGATGAAACAATTTTAAATGATTTTTTACCGTGCTGAAAAACTGTAGAGTCTGCAGAATATGTACCGGAACCTACAGTCCAACCACTTGCGTTTGTAGTATGTTCATTGCTTGGATTGACGAGAATGTTATCATTCCCAGTCTCTACCAAAGCATTTATTCCACCAAGGTTCGTTACTTGGTTATTTGGGAATTGATGGACGTTTTGGTAAGTGGTTGATTGGTTTTGCCCCTTAATACCATAGGGAGCTACTGCCGTTGCTGATACCGTGAAGACAAGAGCTAAGAGCGTTGTTAAAAATTTCATATTATACCTTCTCTAAAATTTCTACTGATTGTGCTGCCGTATCCGAGATGAGGTAGTAGTCACCAGAATCAAATTCAAACTCAAGTCGGTCGGGTCCAATAATTTCAAGTCCATTAGCAGTAGTAACACCTGAAGCTCCCAGGTAAATCGCGCCTGTATTGTTCTTTGATGGCTTAATCATGAGTCTTTTCCGAGATGCTGAAGGCGCAGTCCCGGCAACTGTAGCTCTTACTACGGAAGTACCGACTGTTACCTGTGCGCTAGTTACCGTACCTGCTACTGTTGTGGAGTCGTTAACGCTAATTACTGTTTGATCCGAAGCAAGTGTTACAGCTAATGAAGCTGCCATGGTTTTTTGACCAAGCGATGCGGGCAGAAGTGCAATCAAAGAAGTAATTCTCTGTGCAATTCTCTGTAGTCGTCCATTGAGACCACTTGAAGCTGTGTCTGATGCTGGAGCAGTCTCGGTTACAATACCGACTTGAGCTTCTTGTTCTGTGGCCAAAGAAACCGAAAATGACGATGCTCTAGCTTTCTGGCCAATAGTAGTCGGGAGTTGAAGTATCAATGCACTTATATTTTGCGCTAGTCTCTGCAGTCTTCCGTTGAGTCCAGAAGATGCGGTGTCCGAAGCAGGGGCGGTTTCTGTGACTGCACCAATCAGAGTAGCTTCAGCGGTTTGTAAAGCTGAAGTAGCTGCTCCAGTTGGTAATGGGACAGAGGCCAATGATACGGGCTGTGTATCGGTTAACTTCGCTTTGAGAAGTAATTCAGTGAGCAGAGAATCTTGCTTTGCTGAAGTAGCTGCTCCACTCGGAAGTGGTAGAGATGCTGCACTTATAGGCTGAGTAACACCTGAACCATCTACCGGAATTCTACCGGCCACAAGTGCTGGAAGTTTTGCCAGAAGAGAAGTCCAGTTCTGCATACTTCTTTTAATGAAAGCTATGATTGAGAAAGTACCTGTATCAGAACTTGCAGCAGAATCAGCTTGATTTCCGAGTACGGTATTTATCGAAGTTTCTTGAGTTATTTGTAAAACTTGATTAGCTGAAGTAGCTCCACCAGCAGCGGGAGCAACAACGATATTTCCAGATGAATCTAGTTGAGGAGTAACCCATCTCATAACTTGCGCGGTATCCGCTGCCAGCGGTATTGCAGCGGTCGTACCATCGTTTAGCGTACCAACATTGTATATTTGAAATATATTTGCATCGAGAATATTTGCAATTTGAAATTCCCAAGAAATAAGGTTTCCGCTTCTAATCGCGAATACATCCCCTACTCTTGCGTTGTGGCCTGTGAATTCGATGTTTACATATTTTTTATCTGTATCAACCGCAGAAGCGATTATCGCTGCGGCCACGGCTAAAGGGTAAAGCCCTTTCGAAAAGCCGGGAGCGCCGTATTGGTCTGAGCCTAAATTGGAAATAGTTTTGAATTTTGAACTACCAAATTGCTTCTGGTTGTTCCATCCTGATTCAGTACCCATGACCTATCCTCCTTTGAGGGGAATTTTGGTGTCATAGGGAGGGGGTTGAATCCCTCCCAATAATTTTAGAACGTAGTATCGAGAAGAGTTGAGTGAATAAGACCAAGGTAAAAATCTGCATCAAATGCAGCACCGGCAGCGTTTTTAGCAAGCACTGTCACTGAAGAGGTACTTACTGCCGAAATGTTAAAGGTAGCGCCGGCCGTAACGCCAACAATTGAATCAATAACTAAATTAAGTCTTGAAGGTTCAATAACCGTAAGGGTCCAAGACCCAACTCCGTTATCTACGACTGAACTAATATAAGCTTTATCAAGACCAGAATCGGCCGGGGTTGCAGCAGTACCCGAGATTAGATGGTAAGTTTTTACCAATCCAACTTGTCTTGATTTAAGCGATCTTTTAAGTGAACTTTTCATTTTTTCATCCTCTTGTTACCCAGTGGTGGGAGCGAATAAACGCTATTTTAATCGTGCTTTAATTTAATCAGGCCCATCCGTAGGCCTGAAAAAGTAGAGTAAGGGGGTAGCACGTTAAACCCCTTACTCTACTGAAAACCTTATTTAGAAAGGTTGTGAATTACTGTTTGGAAAGTTGGATCAATTAAATTCTGGTAGTAACCGCCGTAACGAGCTTCGTAAGTATCGTCGTCTTTTGTACGAAGGAATACTGTACCGTCATCATCAAACCAACCGAAGTCTGGTCTGTGGTGACGAACAATATGCTCATCATTCAAGAGGAAGATTTTATCTTCAGGACAGAAACGATCTACGAACATCCCGATTGCTCCACGAGAAGTCATAAGCTCTACACCCGAGAAGCCCATAGCTCCTTTAAGGTTTTTGTTTGGAAGGTTATAAATTTTTTGATCTTCCAATTGAGCAAGAATCTTTCTCATTTGGTTGAAGTTCATAACAACCATCTTCGGAGTTTCGCCAGTAGCTTTTTCTTGCTTAAGAACCGCATCGTTCAATGCGTCTGTAACAATCCCTTGCCCGAGAGCATTGATTTGCTGAGACTGCCAACGTCTTTTTACGTTGATGTTGTAGAGAGAGCCTGAAGTCGCCATACAAACACCAGAAAGACCTTGTGGTTCTGCCATATAAGAAGACTGAATACAAAGACCCGTAGTCGTTTGTAATGCACCAGGAGCAGCTACACGAGCAGCTAGGATAGGTGAAGTACCTACGAGTTTCAATTGACGAGTAGCTGGAAGTACTTCTTGAACCATAAGAAGA
Organism: Parcubacteria group bacterium; assembly: GCA_046597175.1. Classification (GTDB taxonomy): domain Bacteria; phylum Patescibacteriota; class Minisyncoccia; order Phycocordibacterales; family Zambryskibacteraceae; genus CAYLHJ01. The sequence continues at coordinate 5,959 of JBKJKY010000086.1, read as the reverse complement.
TTTGATTGAGCGTCCCCACCTTCAGCAGTACCCGCAAGGTTATCACCGGGATTAAGGCCAGAAACAATTTGAACGTAATCTTGCTCTTCAAAATTAGATTCATTCCAATCAGAAGCACGAAGAGTAACGATGTATGGAGATGCTACTGAACCCAAACCTGTTACGTTTGTAGCGCCATCGCCACGACCAAGAATACCTGTTCCGTCACCGTAGATCATACGGCCAGAGTTACGGATGAAAGACTCAACCGCTTTTTTTACTGGATACGCCATGAATTTCTGAAAGGCACCTGTATCGTTTGAAGCTGCCTTCAGTGATTCACGGTCTACAAGAACTCGAGCATAGTTTTTAGTAGCAGTAATAACTGCTTGCTCGATGATTGATGTATTTGCGATTGGAAGAATCTTAGCACCAACACCACCCGAAAATGATAGTTGAGTTTCGATGTTCTTCTGCTTACCAACGAAATCGAATTGCTTTTTAATTCGACCGTCGAGGAGAGCTTTTGAATTGTAGTGATTTAGTGAACGTGCTTGGAATTTAGTTAAAAAGTTACCAGACGTTTCTGTTAGTGAAAATGAACCCATAAAATTGTCCTCCCGTGGACTTAAAATTTGTTTGTTTAAGCGGGATGAGAGGACAAGATTTTATGGGTTTCTATGTTTTAAGTTTTATTCCTCATCATCAAAATCAAGGTTTTCAAACTTGGTTGGAGCTTTAATCTCTACCTTTGTTTTTCCCTTGGTAGGCGCAGAAGTTCTTGATTGAAGATCTTTAACATCCTCATCCATGTACTCTTTCTTCGCCCATTCTGATAATTGTTCTTTTGTGAAAGCTTTTGCTCGTAATTGACGTGCTAAGTTTCGAACAACCTCAGAATACCTGGCATCATCTAGGGAATCTTCGAATGGCTCTAGAACATCTTGAACTGTATCGACGTGTGGTTTAAGACTTGCGTGGTCTACCACTTGTTCGTCGGTCATCTTCTTGGTGTCTACGCCTTCGGATTCTAGTTGATCCAAAGCTTGCAAGTATTGTTCTTCACTAACGCCATGAGCTTGTCGTAATGAATCCACTTTTTGAATGGCCTGATTAAAGGCCTGACTCTTAGTGTATTCTGCCTTACGGGCATCTTCGGTTTTAGATCGGAACTCGTCTTTTTTCTCAAGGAAGTATGCTTTCCTCTCGACTTCAGACATTGACATTAGATTTTCAACCTCTTCGAGATTGGCCTCTAATGCTCTCTTATAAACACTATAATTATCGCCTCCGCTTTTTTCAACAAGAAAATACAAAGCGTCAAACGGATTTTTGTTCGGATCTTGGAGATGACCCATTATTTCTGATACAGTATTCTTTAATATCTCAGTCGTTTTAGAGACTTGAGCCTTCTCTTGTTCAACCATCTTTTTTTCGTTACCAATTTCAGAAAACTTTTTATCGTAAGCAATTTTTCCCGAATAATTGTTGATTAGCTCCTGAACAGGGACTTCCTGATAATTTCCGTCAATCTTTACTCGTACTTTTGAATCAGCATCAATTCCGTATAATCCATCGGCCTGACGGATTTTAAGTTTTTTAACTTCAGAAGCTTTTTCTTTTTCCTCTTCGGAGTCTTTCTCTTCACTCTCTTCTTCCTTGTTAACTTCTTTTTTAGATTCCTTCTTTGGTTTCTCTTCTTTCTTTTCTTCCGCTTCGTCTTCATCATCAGAATCTAAATCCACGGCATCTATGTCCGATCCCTTTTTAGATTCAGGCCCGTTTTCTTTCTTAGCTTTCTTTTCTTTCCCGTCTTCGTTTAATTCTTCTTTCGCTTTTTTTGCTTTCTCAATACGGTCTTTAAATTTCTCTTGGAACTTTTCACCAACTTCTTTACTCTTTTCAGTTTCATAATCTAAGTCATCAAAGTTTTCGTTAGCATCTCCTGCATTGTAATCGTTGACGTTAGAAGATGCTTCCGCGCCTTCTAACCCAATAGAGTCTAATTTTCTAAAAGTATAAATGTTGAATTTAAGCATTATGCGTTCCCCTGTTCATTCATTTGGTTTTGAATATTTTGTTTTTGTAATTCCATCTTGCCTGTATCCGCTCCACCGCCACCCATAGGAGAGGCCCCACCTTCCATCGGCATAGGTGCTTGAGGAGGTGCGGGTGGAGAGAAGAACATAGGGAATTTTTCGTAAGACATTAACAATTGACCAAACTTAGGATTAGCTACGGACATTTGCCACATGAGCATTTCCATCCCTTCGATATAATCATCAATAACTTTTTTAATATCCGGAGAAAGCTTTTGTTTATACATAAGCGATTCAACATATCTTCCAAAAACTGAATAGAACTCTAGAAGCCCGTCTGTCTTGGCCGGTGGTTGAACTGGTTCACCATCCATGATTTGCTCAAGGATAGTTCTAGCAGTATCAATCGCGTAAGAAGCTTCATCCTTAAACGCTTCATCAAGACCCATATCTAGCATCTTGATAATTTGTTTTGGTTTAAAGACCGGATCATTCTGAGTTACTGCATTCAAATCAATAATGTCTGCAATCGCTCCTGTCTTAGAATCACCAATGGATGACATATTCTCGTAACGAACATCAGCGATGCTTCCGATTGCAAGCTTCTTAAACGACTTAATAATAAATTCGTTATTCGCGCCAACGAGTCTAATTGTTCGCTCATCCGATTCTTTATAATACTGCGCCATGAGTGAAACTTCCTGACGAGTAATATCCAACACTCTACGCTTACGCTTAGAAATACTTGGGTTAGCTCTTTGGTGTTCTTGCTCATCGAGATAGCGAATTGCAGAAGCGGCAGTAATCCCTGGAGGAACAATACCTCTAGAAATATCAAACACTCCTGAAAGCTCACCAGCGCGTGACTGACAATGTTTTTGGAATTCTAATTCGCCAGCGTTCACATAATTGTGTTGAAGAATTTTAGGTTCGACATTTCCGCGATACTGAACCGCAGAGTATTCATTGTTCCAAGATTTAATATCTACCGCACCTTCTGGGAACATAACCTTTGGAGCATTTAGCACCCCGTGGTTTCTTGCCATACCAGACATGAGAGAGTTATTCACTTTGTAGAACTGCTCAATGTTAGTTACAAACGGACGACCCCAATATTCATTCTCTACTTCAATATCTTTCTCATCAGTGAAAGGAAGATTCCCGTGGTCATACGGAAAGTCTATCCATTCAAGGATCATGTCATCACACCAAACAATCTTTGCACCTTCTGTGAAAAACTCAGTGGGCTTATGCCAGAATGTTCGAATCATTATTTCGTTGTTAGGACGATCAAGACGGTCCGTTGAGAAATCCCATTTTACGTACTCTGAGCTATTGATCTTATCTTTACCAACTTTATATTTTGCTCTGACTAATTCTTTTGTCATCCATTCATGAGTTTGAATATAATCACAATCTTTAGTTTTAAATTTCCCAGGTTCTACGAACCATTCATATGGTTGCCACAATCGACCAACGGTATCCCCTACTCGTAATTTCTTCAGAGACTCTTCAGTCATTGGTTGTCCGGTAGCTTCATCAACTACAGGGATTCCCTCTTTGAATTTTTCCTTAGCTCTTAAGTAGCTTGGTGCAATCGTTCCTGCGTTCTTATCCCAACACTTTTCATAAAGAGAGTGACCTAATAGGTAAGTCGTTCTATCCATGCGGATCATGTCACCATCAAAATCGGTCTCTTCATATCGAGCACGAACTAAAAGCTTTGTTGCCTTTGCCGCGTTCAAATCATCTTGAGAGTTTTGAACTCGTGGAATAAAAGTTAATGCGGTTTTTTGTTTTGATACTTGCGCTACTCTTTGTTCAGTATATGAGTAGACGATGTTATCTCTTATTCTTGGCTTCTTTCTAACAGCACCAGAGTTACGGGTAGATGTTTTCATCATCCCATCGCCCTCGTACTCATCAAGGTTCTTGTAAAAGTTAAGGTAACGACGATACATAAGGTAGCGAGGATATGATCTTTCGTATTCAAACTCGAACCACTGCTTAAGCCATCTATGCGTTCCCTCTTTATCCTTCTCTTCTCTGAATTGGAATGGAATAACTGAATCGGTAAACGATGCGCCATCCATATTGTCTAGTGTACTTGGTCCCATTATCTACTCCTTAGAATTTATTTGAAGTTTCGAAAACATCAGTAGGATCGTTAAATGGTTCTTCCTCTACTGGTATTTCGTTATTGAATTTCTTGTTTGGATTCTGTTGGCCTACTAACTCGCTAAGGTCAGGAAATTCAACTTCTTCTTTTGCAAACGGATCTTCCATCTCTTTTGGTTCCATAGGTTTCCAAACGACTTGATGGGTACTGTTCTTTAAACCAATGATGAGGGCGAGTGCGACCGTAGCGATTAGAAGTGCGATACTTCCGAGAGCTACTGCGGCAATAGAAACTGATAATGAAATAGAAACTCCTGCTGGTTCAATCATAAAATTCCTCTGTTATGTCTTCGTAAATATCGTGTGGTAAATCTTCTTCGAATTCTTGGTAGCCCTCTTCTGGATGAACGCGAACATCTTCAGGAGCTACATATCGAGTCTTTGGAATAGTGTGGAGGTGGGCATCGTTGAATAGGTATCTAATGCAATCAATGAGATGGTCGTTCTTCTTTGGAATCTTCCCATCTTCATCGGTTGCATAGTTTCTCATTTCCCAGACTAGATTCGGGCACTGATCCGATACAAGGAAGAGTCCTTCACGAATGAAGTCTTTAATTGAGGAGAGTTTTACTACTTTATCTTTTAAGTCCTTCACACAAGGGATCATTGATTCTTTGTATTCATCCTTAACTTCATTAGCGAACCAAGCTGCTGCATAATCGTAAACATCTCGCCAGAAATCACGTCTTGGCATGATTGAATCTTTTATCGCCCAAGCTCTTGGCCATATTTGTTTTGCGGAAGTCTTGTCTTTATTTTTCTCGTAGATCTCTTTAAGGCATATGACTTGCTTGGTTCTTTTGTTGACCGCTGCGGATATGTGACCAAAGCAAGAGGTTGATGCGGGGTCATAGATAGCGTGGTATGTATAATCTTTTGGATAACGAGTAATCATCTCCATGAGTTCGCTGTGTGGGCGAACGTGCTTTGTATGTCCTTCGAATTTTCCATCCGGTGCAATTCGTGGAGCTTCAAACATTGGAAAGATGTGCAATGCTCCTGATGGAACAATCTGCGCCATGTACTCTCTCATCCATACGTGCCACTCGCCACGACTGATAAGAGTTTGCTTCATGTTCTCAAGCCACTTCTTACTTATGTACGGGTTCGTATCCGTGGGCATTTCAAATGCTGCCCCATCTTCATCACGTTTAATCCCGGTTTCAGTACGACAAAATGGGTGATCTTCGGTGTCAGGAGGCGTACCGAAAACAAACAAGGGAGCTTCGTGAGTCGCAAGGTTAGGCTCCATACCTTCATGAAACTTCGGATGGAAATCTTTGTACTCATCATAGACCACGGCATGAGGGTTAATTCCCCGATAAGCTTCGTAGTTTTCCGATCCATCGATTTTAATGAAAGATCCATTTTTAAATCTGATACGATGTTCTGTTTCACTTGGTTTACCTTCGATATATTTTGCTCCTAGTTTTCCCAGGAATCCGGGTAATCGACCATTCTCCCAAACAAGTTCTTTTGCCTGTTTGTAAGTTGGAGCTATGTAGTAGCAATGTTGATTTGGTTTTGAGAGAGCGATTCTATAAAGGATGTAACAGGCAAGTTCAGTCTTTCCAAACTTTCGTCCACAACGAACGAAAATCTTTTTTAGACCTTTCATAAAGTGAGCAGACCCTACAAGCAATTGTCCTGCGTGTGGAGTCCAGAGAGATGCAAGATCCCGAAGGACAATAGCGAGATACTTCTGGAATAGAAGAATCTCCTGCGCCTTTAATCCTTGGGATGCTCTCAAACCATATACCTCT
>JBKJKY010000091.1:0-4755 GCA_046597175.1 Parcubacteria group bacterium | reverse complement strand
TGACTATATATTCGTTTCTCACGAAATTATTGTAAATGAGTTTAAAGTTCTGCCAGATGTAGTTTCTGATCATGCACCGCTACTTCTTGACTTTACTATTGCTTAAGTGGTTTCCGTATCCATGTTTTATAACCACCATACACGCACACATATGGCATTTTGCCATATTGACGAATCTTAATTAATAGTGTATCAAATACACTAGAAGTAGAGGCTCATTCGAAAACTCAAACGAAAAGGTGGATTATGCCAAAACTGGCTACTGCAGGAGACATCGGTGGATTCATGGGTAAACTTCAAACCCATGAATCCAGTATGGACGGAGAACACCGGGAGGCATTCCATGTACTTATGCAAAAAATGGATGCAATGAGTAATTCGCTGTGGGAAAAGTTTGGCACTGATGAACGTGGCGGAATCCAACTTCCACCCGAATTCAACGATGACTTCATCCCTGATGAGTCGTTCCAACAGCAGTACCGGGAACTTCGAGAGCTCGCAATTGAGCAAGGTTTTCTCCCGAAAGACTCACCCGAAATAATCCCAACCTGAGGTGGCTCGCGATGCCTGAAAATTTAGGTGTAAACGCTGTCCGTGAGAAAGGACAACTATACGTACCCAAACACAGTTTTGACATGGATCAACCCAGCATTCCATTTGGAATGAGACTCGTCGGCATTGTGAGTAATGGTGCTTGGGAAACTGCTCTTGATCTTACCAACAGAAGAGACTACAGCCGTGTCAGTGACGAGGTCATGCATGGAAAGTGGCGAGATTGTGAGCTTCATCTCCTCGAAGAAGAGTTAGTTTCTGAGTGCCCCGATGAAGGTCGAGTGCGAATAACAAGGAAGTAGTTCGAATGGAACGAAGTCATTATTTAGTTACCAGCATGTGCAACACACATGCTGGTTTTGCTATATATAATTAAATAATCTATTTAAGATAATTGACATTAGAACGAACGTTCTAGTATGCTTATCGTATGCAAGAACACAAAGACGAACTCGCAAGATTTTACGGGAAGAATCGGCGAATGCCGACCTACAGTGAAATGATGAGACTCTTTGGATACAAGAGTAAGAGCGCCGTGGCATATGCGGTAGATAAACTCATCGAGTCAGGAGTTGTACACAAAGATACAACGGGCAAACTTATCCTCCATGTTGAAAACGATCTCAAAGTCCTCGGCCTTGTTGAAGCCGGATTTCCAACTTCAGCACAAGAAGAGCTCATTGATACGATGAGCCTCGATGAATATCTTATCGATAATGCTGATGCCACTTACATGCTCACCGTAAAAGGAGACTCGATGATTGACGCAGGGATTCTCGAGGGTGACATGGTTATTGTCGAGCGTGGCAAAACTCCCAAGGCAGGAGACATCGTCATTGCAGAAATCGACGGCGGGTACACAATGAAATATTATCGGCTCAAGAACAAGAAACCGTTCTTGGAACCAGCAAATACAAAGTACAAACCAATCTATCCAGAGTCTACTCTCACTATTACAGCAATTGTGAAGGCTGTGGTGAGGAAATACTAACGTAAAGAAATACGAAAATCGGATAAGGAAACATGAACATGCAAATCGATACAATGACTCAATTTTCGATATTCGTATTTCGATTTTCGACCCAAAATCTATGATTCTCCATATCGACGGTGATGCATTCTTTGCATCGTGCGAAATCGCAATTGATGTCAGCCTCAAAGGGAAGCCCGTTGTGACGGGGCAGGAGAGAGGTATTGCGACGGCTATGAGCTACGAAGCCAAGCGTCTTGGGGTACATCGAGGAATGCCGGTCCATGAGATACGGAAGCTTTTTCCACAAGTCATCATTCGCGGATCGAGTTACAAAATCTACGCGACTTTCGCACAAAGGATGTACAATATTGTGCGACGTTACACTCCCACAGTGGAGGAATACAGTATTGATGAATGTTTTGGTGACCTAGATGACTGTGTGCTTATTCCAAATCTCAGTTACGAAGAGCTTGGCATGCAGATTAAAGAGACGCTGAAGCGTGAACTTGGCATGACATTTTCTATAGGAATTGGGCCGACAAAAGTGCTTGCAAAAGTAGCGTCGAAACGCAATAAGCCAGACGGACTCACCGTAATCTACCCTGAGAAGATCCATGAGTTTTTGAAAGACGTCCCGATTGGTGCAGTTTGGGGCATTGGATCACAGACTGCAATTAGCCTTGGCATACTCGGTATTCGCACCGCACTCGACTTTGTGCACAAGCCCCAAGAAACCTTGTTCGAGAGCATCCACAAGCCAGTAAAGGTGATTTGGCATGAGCTACGTGGTACACCGGTCTACCGTGTACATGCAGAGCACACTGGTGACCAAAAAAGCATCCAACATACGCAGTCTTTTGGATTCTCGACAAACGAACAGGCTTTCTTACTTGCGCAACTTGCAAAACACATTGAGTCAGCGTGCGAGAAAGCTCGTGCTCACAAACTGACACCAAAGAAAATATATTACTTTTTAAAAACAAAAGAGTTTCGGTATCATAGATTTGAATTTGCGTTCCAGAATGTAACTACAAATCCAAATGAAATCATGCAAGAGGTTCGGAAAACTTTTCCGCTCGTATTCCGTAAAACTTTTTTATATAGAGCCTGCGGAGTTACATTAGCTGACCTCCGGCATGCAGATATGATTCAAGATGACCTCTTTGGGACTTCCGGAGCCTCAGAAAAATGGAAGTCGGTATTTGATACCGTTGATATGACCAATAAGAGATATGGAAGTCACACCTTAGTACTTGGATCGAGCTTAAACGCATTTAAAGGCTCAAAAGCGAAAAGTATCAAAAATGACCAAAATGGCAAAAAAGACGTTTTTTCGAGAGGGGTCAAAATTGGTACCAAAATAGAAAAAGTATTATGGATACCAAAGATTGGAGAAGTGAGTTGAGGAAAGAGTGAGGAATATAAAATATAAAAGTATTTATATTTTATATTGATTGTGAGCCCAAAATTTCAAAAACCTCCGGGGGAGTGGTTTGGCCAAAGCTGAGCCTAATCCTATCCCCAGCTTGTTCGTTTTACATATATTGTACGAACGAGCTCTGTGGTAAGATATAGACTATGAACAAAGCTTCCCTTACCATCATTAACCATATAGGTCCTTTTCTTGATTACTGCGAAATAGAAAAAGGCTTATCAAATAATACTCAGAAGAATTACAAGCAGTATTTGCAACTCTTCGTTAACTGGATTAAAAAAGAAAGGAAAGAGGGTATGATGCCGGAAGAGCTGACCGCGGAAGACATCTGGGACTACAGACTTTACCTTGCTCGAACGTACAAAACTCCTTCCGGAAAATATCTTGGCAAGAAATCACAAAACTACTACCTCATTGCCATACGTGCATTTTTAAACTATCTTGCAGATCGAGAAATAAACTCTCTCCCCTCCTCCAAAGTAAAATTGGCAAAACAAAAAAGTGAGGAAAATATTTCTTTTCTTGAAACGTTTGATATGGAAAGAATTTTGAAGGTACCCGACACTACCACTCTAAATGGTCTTCGTGACAGAACAATCATGGAGCTTTTCTTCTCGTCAGGAATGCGTATCTCTGAGCTTCTTTCTTTGAACACTGACCAGCTATCATTTATCAATAAAACCATGGACCCAAATGCCACCTTTGAGCTCTCTATTGTAGGAAAAGGTAAGTATGTAAGAACTATTTTTATTTCTCCGAGGTCAGCGCAGTGGCTTAAAAAATATTTGGATTCGCGAAAAGATGTCTACAGACCGCTCTTTATTAATTTCAGATCAACTGACGAAGACAATACTCGTCTATCTCCGCGGTATGTTCAGCTCATGATATCTAAGAGTGCGAGGATTGCTGGGTTATCAAAAAAGGTTACTCCGCACACCCTTCGGCATACGTATGCAACAGACTTACTCTCTCACGGCGCCGATTTGCGTAGCGTGCAAGAGCTACTCGGGCACAAGAATGTTTCTACCACACAGGTATACACCCACGTGACCAACAAACGCCTCCGCGACATTCACGAAAAGTTCCATGGAGGTGTTCAGAAGTAAATCTTTGGGGATTCACTTCCCTACCGCTTTTTATTTGGAAAGATTAAAATAAAGAAAAAAAATCACAATTACAATTGTGATTTTTTTCAAAACTTTTCTTTACTCAAACAATTGATAATTACTGGCAACTGTCGCAGATGTTTCGCTCTGCTGGATCGTCGAATGCTTGGGTCTCATCCGGAAACATTGCATCGATCTGTGCGATATTGTTTTCTTCTTTTTGCATATGAATATTATATCAAGGATTATTTGCTAAAAAAGTGGAAATGTTTTTCGAGCACAGGTTGAACCGATAGTCTACTCCCTCTTTGCGCTACGACCATATTCTTAAGGCTAGAATCTCGCTTTATTTGTTCCAAACTAACGGGGTTAGCGAGTCTCTTAACAAATCCAATGTCTCTGGCGTACCACTGCACCTTATCCTTGCTCGACTTTGGATCAAAGTGTTCACTCTTCTTGTCGAACGCAGTTGGATCGGGGTAGGCGCTACTTATCACTTTACCAATTCCCACTACCGCATTTGGATTTCCATTTGAGTGATAGAAGAGCACTCCGTCACCAACTTGCATACCATCACGAACAAAGTTCCGAGCTTGAAAATTGCGCACTTCTGTCCATGCAGTTTTTTTATCTTTCTTAAAATCATCAATTGAGTAGCATTCCTCTTCACTTTTAACTAACCAGTATTT
>JBKJKY010000046.1:0-2589 GCA_046597175.1 Parcubacteria group bacterium | reverse complement strand
TCGAGAATCTCGAAATCCTCAGCGAGCCCCTCCCGAAGTGCAATCATCTGTGCACGATACTGATCTGGACGACCAGTGAGTGAACAGCTGACATAGAGCTTTTTCTTGGCTTCCATGGTGACCCCTATGTAAGAGCGTACGGGAATAAAAGAAGGTTCCTCAACTACTCTACTCATACTTACTCCAAAATGCAAAAAGCCCTTTTCTTTACTTTCCATAATAAATCCATAGTATTCACGGAGGTAGATCCTTTAACAATCACGCAAACTAAAGAGGTGTATCGTGGCACTCAGCAATAAGAGCATCCTCGAAGCAATGGATACAAACGATGTGGTCATTGATCCATTCAATCGAGAAAATCTCGGTACTTCAAGCTATGATGTGACCCTTGGTGAATGGTACTATCGGGAAACAAGACAGCCTTTCAAGGTCTACAACATATGGAGCGAAAAACAAACTCGAAAAGTTTGGGGAGCTCCCAGAAAGGCTGAACATGCTGTCAAAGACATCCTCAAAATCGAGCCTGATTTTGAATTCGATGATGGAGTAAATGAGGATGATCAAGTTATCCTCATTGCACCAGGTGAAACAATCATTGCACACACAGTTGAATTCATTGGTGGAGTCAACTATGACACCACCAAGATGCAAGCTCGGTCTTCGATGGGCAGACAGTTCATCGCTGTATGTAAGTGTGCTGGTTGGGGTGATGTGGGATTCTTCAATCGCTGGGCGATGGAGATCAGCAATGCATCACAGCATTACTACATCCCGCTTGTTGTGGGACATCGAGTTGCGCAGATTGTGTTTGATCACACTGGAGAGATCCTGGGTGATAACTACAGCGTAGACGGAAAATACCAATCGTCAGGTACTCTCGAGAGTCTGAAGGCTTCGTGGGACCCTGAGCTTTTACTTCCAAAACTCTACAGAGACCGTGAAGTGATTCGGAAGAAAAAAACTGCATAATGAAATCGGAACACAAAAGCCTCGACACACTCCGGTGTCGAGGTTTTCTTATGTAAAAAATATAAAAAGAAACAGCCCATCACAAATTTCGTGATGGGACTGTGGTTCTCGCTCGCGTAAACACGAGTGTTCACGCGAGCGAGGGGTTGTTCAGGAGACGACCGGCCGCTTGCTGACGGGCATGCGGGTCGCCTTGTTGCGCCGACGCGCGATTCCGAAGATACCGGCGAGTCCGGCGGACATGAGCGCCCACGTACCCGGTTCGGGAACGGTGGTGGCCGGATTTCCGACGACGTCGTTGATCTGGAGGTAGCCGAGTTCGCTTTGAAAGTTGACATCAGCTGCGTCGTATACCGACAACCTCGTGGTGTACTCGCCGACCGTGTTGTTGTTGAAGCCGAGCCCCATCAGATATCCGTAGTTCGTCGAATCCCAACCGTTGTTCGGAACGGTAAACCACGTAAATGACGCGGCACCCACGGCGGCGTTCAGATCGAGGCCGAGCCGAATGACTTTGGTCTGGTCTGCCTGCGCACTTGCGTAGGCAACGTTCCACGTAGCGAACCCGAGAGTCGTTCCCGCTGGCGCACCAGTGCGATCACCGGGCGCTGCGTAGTAGGTTCCCATACCATTGGTCGAAAACCCCTGACTGGTGTAGCTCATGTGCGAGCTCAAAAACACCTGAAGGGGTCCAACCTGGCCACACATGGCATCCGTGACCGGAATGCCTGATGGGCCGAAGGTCTGGGGCGGTGCCGTGCAAGGCGTACCGTTGGGCGACGTCTGCGCCTGCGTGACCACAGGGGTCGCGAGGGCAACTGCGAGGGCCAACGCGCCGAAGCTACGCTGGAACTGCTGACGATACTTCATCGTATGTCTCCTGAAAAAAATTGGAAAGAGCGATGCTTGTGAGCGATTCCCACAGCTCGGAAACACTAGCATATTTATTGATTTTGTCAATCAGTAATTCTTTCATAGCAAAACCCCGCCGTGAGGAGGGGTTTTGTGTTGTTTGTTTCCTATTTCCTGTTTAGATTATATCAACACCCATTGACCTAGCAGTTCCTGCAATGATATTCATCGCTGCTTCTACGTCAGTTGCATTCAAATCTACCATCTTTGCTTCTGCAATTTCTTTAAGCTGTGCCTTGGTGAGTTTTCCGATTTTACCAGTGTTTGGCTTACCAGAACCTTTTTCTGCACCGATCATCTTGAGAATCATGCTTGAAGCAGGAGGTGTTTTGAGGATGAAGGTGAAGCTTCGGTCTTCGTACACCGTGATTTCAGCAGGAACCATCTGACCCATCATTTCTCGGGTAGCATCGTTGTACTGCTTGATAAATTCACCAATGTTTACACCTGCCTGTCCGAGGATCGGACCAGCTGGAGGAGCAGGAGTAGCTTTACCCGCTGGGAATACAATTTTTAGTTTTTTGGTTATTTTCTTAGCCATATCGTGGGGACTACATTACGTTAAATCTTCTTAATTTGCAAGAAGTCGAGCTCAACCGGTGTCTCTCGTCCGAACATCGAAACAAGCACTTTTACCTTTCCACGGTCGCCATCTACCTCCTTAACCTTACCCTCAAGGTCTTTAAACGGTCCATCAATGATCATCAC
>JBKJKY010000006.1:0-7682 GCA_046597175.1 Parcubacteria group bacterium | reverse complement strand
CTTTCCCGGAAAAGGTAGATGGAAGTGCAGGAACACAACAACGAACCCCCTCTTCAGTTATACTCCTATTTTAGAAAAAGAAAAGGGTGTGGTTTAATATTGGGGATAGCATGACTACAGAAGCGCAAGATACTCAGCGACGGTAGTTTCGACCTCAGCGCTACTGTTTGCTTCCATCAGTTTCGCTCGGAGCTCTTTTGCACTGTCCCATCCGTGTACATAGGCTTTGTAATGTTTCTTCATAATCGCAAAGTTTTTTACATCACCAAGGAATTCTTGAAATAACTTTGTGTGCTCCACCATCACTTTGAGAATATGTTTGATTGTGTCTTTCTCTTCCCTATTCATTATTACTTGAGGTTTTGCAAAGAGCCATGGATTCCCAAAAATGGCTCGGCCAAGCATAACGCCATCGCATCCTGTTTCATCCGCCTTGCGCTGCGCATCTTCGAGGGAGAGAGCATCACCATTTCCAAAGATAAGCGTGTCACTTCCGAGACTATCTCGAATGCTAACCGCTCGTTTTACATACTCCCACTGCGCGGGAACTTTTGACATTTCTTTTCGAGTGCGGGCGTGGACCGTAATAACCGCAGGATTTTCGGCAAGAAGTTCGGGGAGCCAAGTATCAAGCTCGTCTTTGTTATATCCAACGCGTGTTTTTACTGAAACAGGAATTCCTTCCCCGCCTTCTTTTGCTGCACGAATAATTGCTCGGGCTTTTACATAGTCTTTCATCATTGCAGCGCCGGCTCCCTGCTTTTCGATTGATTTGTCAGGGCACCCCATATTGATATCAATGCCATCAAACCCGAGATCCTTGCAGAGCTTTGCCGCCTCCCTCATATTGTCAGGATTTGCCGAAAAGAGCTGAGCCACGATTGGTCTCTCGGCTTCGGTGTAGATGAGATCTTTCATAAGCTTACGCTTCCCTTCTTCTGTTGCCCGTACCAGTCCATCGGCAGATACGAACTCTGTCCAAGTAACATCAGGTTTTCCATACTTTGCAATGACACGGCGAAAGGCAGTGTCAGTAACATCTGCCATTGGTGCTAACACAAATATAGGTTTTGGGAGATTCTTCCAAAAGTTCATAGACTGGAGTAGGATACTAAAAACAAGAAAAAATGAAAGGAGAAATTAGCGAGTTGAGTTCAAATCCTCTTTTAAAAATTCTATTGTAGAGCCTGCGCGGTAGGTACCTTCGATAATTCCGCGAGCGATACGCTCTTCTATCTGGTCTTGGATAACGCGATTGAGGGGCCGAGCGCCGAACTTCGGGTCATTTCCTTTTGCAACAAGAAAATCAAGCAGTGTATCGTTTACTACAAGAGTCATACCTTTCTCTTTCATTCTCCAAATAAGACGCCCGAGCATGAGCTCTGCTACCTTGCGAAGCTCTTCTTTCTCAAGTGGACTAAAAAGAATAACCCCATCAAAGCGGTTTATGAGCTCGGGCTTAAACACACCAGTTCGAATAATTGAGTCAATGATTGCTTCTTTATCTTGGCTGACATTTCCACCACGTTTTACTGTGTCAAAAATAATTTGGCTTCCAGCATTTGATGTTGCAATAATTATAAGATTTCTTGCGCTCACTTTTTTGCCATGCGCATCAGAAAAGACACCTTCATCGAGAATCTGCAAAAACAAATCAAGCACCTTACTATCGGTCTTTTCAAATTCATCAAGAAGGAGCACTCCGTACTGATGATCACGGATCATATCTGCAAGCACTCCCCCTGTCTCACTGTTAAAGCCACCAATCAAACGATTTACTGCATCAGGAGTATTGTACTCAGACATATCGACGCGAAGAATTTTCGTGTCTTGTCCGAAAAATATTTCACCCAATGCTTTGGTTGTTTCTGTTTTTCCTACTCCGGTTGGACCAAGGAAGAGGAATGACCCAAGAGGTCTATTTGGATTATTGATACCAGAGCGAGCTCTACGAAGTGCATCTGCAATAGCACGTATTGCCTCATCTTGACCAATCACCCGCTCGTGAAGAAGGTTTTCTAGGTCGAGAAGTTTCTTTCGCTCAATGTCACTGACGATTCCCGTTGCAATACCTGTTTTCTTTTTTACCAGCCCAAGGATATCTTCGGGGACAATCACCCCTCTTCCCTCGAGCCGAGCTTTTGCTACTGACTCTATAAGAAGATCGGATGCCGAGTCATAAAGAGGCGCTCCGACAAAATATCGTTCGGCACTTTTTACTGCTTCAAGAATTGCTGGGTAGCTAAAAAATACTCCTTCATCACGCTCAACACTAATAACTTCTTCCATCAGAATCTCCGTTACCGCTTCTGTGCTTCCACCAGAGACTTGCAACACTTCAAAGTGCTGAAGGAGATCCTCAGCACTCCTCATTTCATTATGAAATCGTGTCATATTACAAATTCCAATAATATGCATCTCACTCATGCGAAGATACGGAGAAAGTAATTCACCAATATCAACTCCGAGAGCCTGCGCACCAGAGTACAGCGCAGGAAGATCAGGGATAATAAACACCACATTGCCCGTACGAATGACTTCGTTCATAAGAGCAAGCATTGTCTTTTTAAGTGTAGAACTATCAGTAACTGAGGAGAGGAGTGTATCGACTGAAAGGACTATATACTCACGATCAGAAAGAGTTGCTGTGCCCTGCCCTGTACTTAACTTTCTTGCAAGACCTTCGACGATTTCCATTTTCCCAGACCCCTCGTCACCAACAATGAGAGCGTTCGCCCCCGAGCTCTTCGAGAGCATGATTTCAAGCGTCTTGATCTCATCGGTGTGGAGTTCGTGCTCCTGGCTTTTTTGGAAACGAAGGAGGGTGCTGTATTTTTTAAGCAGGAACGCTTGACCATACGCCCACGTTCTTCCAATCGGCGTTATAAGGGAGAGCTGATCGGTGCTCCACCACATTTCTTTTCTCAAAGTATGGAGAGCAAGATCGCAGGTCCAGCAAAAACTTCCCCATAGTACATCAGGGGTTACCGCATGCGCATCGAGAAAGCTCCGAAACTCTCTATCGCCATCAAGGAGTGCTGTGACGCATGCTCGAGCACTTACATTCGCCCCCTTTACCACAAGAGTCTCACCTGATAATAACTGTCTGCGACTTTTGAGAAATATATCGATTGATTCATCGTCGAGGCCCGCTCGGAGCAGTGTGTTGTATCCGGAATTACTTTTGATAAAGCCGAGAATAAGGTCTCCCTCATGTGAACCATATACTATTTGTGCAAGATCATACTGATACTCTCTTGATTTTTCGTGAAATCGATATGAGAAGAAGAATGCATCAAGCGCGTAGAGCTTTAGTGTAAGGACGAGAAATACAAAAAATACTCCAGTCATCGCAGAGGAACTGTGCGTTACGATTCCACTTGCAAGTACAAATGAAATGGTAAGTAGAACAAACAGAATTCGAAGGATAAACTTACGAGTAGCGTGCGAGAAGAAACTTTCGAGCAAATATGCTGGATAAAAAAACCGGAGCTCTTTTTTTAATTCAAAAAATGTCATATAAGATTTTTGATTGCAATTGCAATAAAAAATGTAATGAGAACTGGAAAGAAAATCCAAGATACAAAGATTATGATACCGAGGAACGCTGTGCCGATTACCGCAAGCAACCCTAGTGTAATCACCACAAGCCGAATACTCATACCAAGGAGTCTCAGAATGGTATTCACGAGCATTGCAGAGAAAAATTCTTCAGGGTGGAATCCTTTGTGGTATTCATCTCCAAGTCTTCGCCATGGGGTAAAAAAAGTTTTGAGTAGGCTTACAATAGAAAACCAGGAGAATACGAAAGCGGTGAGCGCTATCAGATTGCGATGGAGGTCACGAAACGCTCTCCCGTAGTGCCACCTAAAATAGTATGGGATGAGCAGTAAGACATTCATATCTATAGTATACCCCAGCCCACTTAATATTTTTATACTACTTTTCAACTATTCTCCCTTTTTCTTCACAATAACCTTATTGCCGTAGCGTAGATCAAGTGACGAGACAGTCAGTGCTCCATTTTGAAAAATAGAAAGTGTCGGGTCTGAAAGCACTGACTCGAGGTTAGAAATAATTTTTTCTGACTCATCTTGAAGTGAGATGTAGAGTACCCCACCTCGCTTGAGATATACTGCGTATGAATTATCGGAAATAGAATCCACACTTACTGGTTCAAGATCTAAAGAACGGATGCCTGCTACAACAGATTTTAATTTTGTGAAACTGGCCTCTGTTCCGTATCGAGCTCCAATTGGTTCGCCCGGTACGCCTCCTGTGTATTCAAAATACACATCAGGAGAAAATTTGGGTGCGCTATCGAATATGAGCCCTGTTGAATCAGTGAAAAAACATTCTCTATTTACTTCTCTATTTTTGCACCACAAACTTTCTGGTTTTCTCTCAACTATTGTTATAGCAATTGAGGTAAGAGATTTGGTAGTCACCGTGAAAGACTGAATGCGTGAAAACTTTTCTGTAATGGCAGTTTTTATCTTCGACTTTGGGTAAAGGGTGATATTCGCTTTCGAAAATAGATGAAAATAATTCCCTTCCAGCTCACTTTTTACCACAGATTCAACCTCGGAGCTTTGTATAACAGAATTACCAGAAACAACAATAGAAGAGATGGTGAGAAACTTCGCTCTCGAAAGAAAGACCGGTACTGCAAACACTGCGCAGAAAAGAATGATCGAGAGGAATATTTTAAGAGCGAGAAGTTGGCGATGGTGTTTCTGGAGTTTTGGTGAGCGAATTGTTCGGACCATTGTTATGTAAAAGTAATAGTGGTTCTTCCCCCCATGTATGGTCGCAACACTTCTGGGATAGTTATGCTTCCATCAGCCTGCTGATAGTTTTCTACAATTGATACGAGAATACGGGGAGTTGCAAGGGCAGTGTTGTTGAGGGAATGAACAAAGCGCAACTTTCCTTCTTCGTCTTTATATCTAATATTGAGTCTGCGAGTTTGGAAATCGTGAAAATATGATGACGAGTGGGTCTCACGATATGTCTGCTCTGAAGGCACCCAGGATTCAATGTCGTACTTCTTCACCTGACCAAGACCAAGATCGCCACCACAGTTTACGACCACATGGTACGGAATATTAAGCTCCTGGAGGAGTTCTTCTGAGTTTACGGTAAGCTCTTCGTGGTGACGCACTGATGTTTCGTGATTTGCCTCACAGAGAACGACTTGTTCAAGTTTGAAAAACTCATGCACACGCATGACTCCTTTTGTATCTTTTCCATGACTTCCTGCCTCCCTGCGAAAGCACGGTGAGAATGAAAGGAACTTCTTTGGCAAATCATCCTTCGAAATTATTTCATTCATAAGATACCCCATTGTTCCAACCTCTGCAGTTCCCGCAAGATAGTCACCGTCTTGAGTTTTATATAAATCTTCTTCACTTTGCGGAAGATACCCCGTGCCAACGAATGGCTCACGGCGAACCATTGATGGTACGATCATCGGAGTAAACCCTCCTTTCTTATCGAAATGATCCATGACAAAGTTCCACAGTGCAAAATTAAGCCTCGCTCCATCCCCAATCAAAAAGTATCCACGGAAACCTGCAACCTTTGTTCCTCGTTCAAGTTCGAGCATGCCGAGTGACTGCATAAGATCGATATGATTTTTTGGAGCAAAATCAAATTGACGAATCTCTCCCCACTTTTTTACTTCAACATTTTGTAAATCTCCATCACCGTCAGGTACTGAAATGTCCGGGACATTCGGAACCTGCACCATCAGTTTCTGCCAATCTTTGAGAACCTCTTTGAGCTCTTCTTCTTCTTTTTGGAGCGCTTCTTTCACCGTACGCATTGATTCAATATACTCGAGTCGAAGTGTAGAGTTCTGCTCGCGAGAAATCTTGTCACTCATTTCGTTTTGCTGACCCCTCTTTTCTTCTACTTTTTGGAGGATTTCCCGGCGTTTGTCATCCGCACTAATCAAAGCATCAATATCTACCTTGATATGCTTCTTTTTGGCCCCTGCCTTAATGATATCGGTATTTTCCCTAATGAATTTTATGTCGAGCATACTCTCTATATGTATTAATTGTGGATATATGGTACCAAAGATTGCTACAATAGAACAATATGGCATATAGCATTCGTGAACTCTCACCTGCTGAATTTCCACCCCTCCTTTCTGAAATCCCTCTTCCTCCCAAAAAGCTCTTTTGCGCTGGGCTACTCCCACCCCAAAACAATAAGCTTTTGTGTATCGTAGGGTCTCGAAAATACACACCGTATGGGAAAGCGGTTACCGAGGCGCTTATTCGGGAACTTGCCGGATACCCAATATCAATTGTTTCAGGACTCGCGCTCGGTATTGATTCGATCGCACACAGATCGGCGCTCGAGCACAGGCTTCACACCATTGCGGTACCCGGGTCAGGACTCGGAAAAGAGGTGCTCTATCCGAGGTCTCACATTGGACTAGCAGAAGAAATCATTAACAAAGGTGGACTTCTCCTTTCCGAATTCACTGAAGACTTCCACGCTACAAACTGGAGCTTTCCCCAAAGGAATCGCATCATGGCAGGCATGTGTCATGTGGTCTTGGTAATAGAGGCGGAAATCAAGTCTGGCAGCCTTATCACCTCACGGCTTGCAACAGACTATAATAGAGAGGTTATGACAGTGCCGGGATCAATCTTTTCTGCTCAATCTACTGGGCCTCATATGCTCATCCGTCTTGGGAGCACTCCGATAACGTGTGGTAAAGATATCTTGCAGGCGCTTGGCATTGAGAAAGATACTTCAGCTCAAGAGAAAAAAGATTATTCTGATGCGACGCCCGAAGAGCGGAGCATTATCGAACTTCTGGAGGAGCCGATGGAACGAGATGAACTCATACGGAGCACTAAGTTACCGATCCACGAAATAAACACCATTCTCACGGTGATGGAAATAAAAGGGATTATTGTAGAGCGAATGGGAATGATTCATTTGCGATAATTGCCACTTATATATTTCTATGGCATTCTAGAAATAGACGCACAAACCCATTACACAAGGACACTTCCCGATGAGCATCAACCAGAGTATAACCTCCGTAGCAATTTTGGCGCTTGGAGCGCTTGTGGTTGCTAACTGGCACAATGTAAAGCGCTGGTTCAGCAATGCGCTGTTTTTTCTGGGAATTGTAAGGCTCCTCTTTATGAGCCTGAAAAAAGATCGAAGTTTTTGACTCAATCAAAAGGGCGCGACGCAAACTCCATTGCACGCGCCCTTTCTGCTACGCATAAACACTTACTCAGTTTGCAATTACACAACATCTGTAGTACTAATTGAAGACCTATGAGCAAAAAACTTCTCATCGTTGAGTCTCCAGCGAAAGCAAAAACAATTTCAAAGTACTTAGATGGCGAGTATGAAGTAGTCGCTTCTATTGGTCATGTTCGTGATTTGCCAAAGAATAATAAAAAAGCAATTGATATTCCTGGCGGATTTATTCCACACTACGAAATCAGTAAAGGAAAAGAAAAGGTTATTGCTGAAATCCGCAAACTCGCAGGTGGTGCGAAAGATATTCTCCTTGCAACCGACCCCGATCGCGAAGGTGAGGCGATCGCTTGGCATATTGCAGAAGCGGTAGGAATAAAAAAACCAAAGCGAGTAGTCTTTTATGAAATCACAAAGGAAGCAGTCACCGAAGCGGTGAAGCATCC
>JBKJKY010000060.1:0-10388 GCA_046597175.1 Parcubacteria group bacterium | reverse complement strand
GCAAGAGCTTGTGCGCCAGAATCCACTTTGGTGTGAAATCCGAGAACAAACGCATTGTCATTATTTTCTGCAGCACGAATATCATTTTCTGATACGGGACCAATTCCTGAGAGTACTACTTTCGGTAAGATTCGATCCGTGCCGAGTTTGCCGATTTCGTAGACAAGTGCATCGAGACTCCCACCGGTATCAGCTTTAATAACAATAGGGACGATGGTGATGTCAGCACTCTCTCTACCTCTCGTGTTTACGATTGGTGCCTCAACGTACTTCGCGACTGCTTCCTGGGCGTCCTTCTTATCGGTAAAACAGACAAACTCGGAACCAACTTTTGGAAGAAGATCCCAGCCGATAATACGGATTGGACTTGAGAACGTAGCTTCTTCAATAGGTTTTCCCGCAAAGTTTTCGATAATACGAAGAGGGGAAATGCTTTTTCCTGAAACAGCAAACTGTCCACGCTTAATAGTACCGTCGAGAATAATTGCGGTGGCAGTAATTCCTTTTTTCGTATCAAGGTTGCTTTCAATAATAATTCCTCGTCCCGCATGTGAGATGTTTGCGGTTAATGCTTCAATTTCCGAAACGAGAAGAAGCATATCAAGAAGATCAGGAATTCCTTCACCGGTTTTTGCAGAAATAGCTACCCATGAGATATCGCCACCATACCCTTCAACATAGATGTCATTTTCCGCGAGATTTTGTTTTGTGCGATCAATATCTGCCCCAGGCCTGTCGATTTTGTTAATAGCGACAATGAAAGGAAGTTTGTCCGCTCGGATAGCCTTGAGAGCTTCGAGAGTTTGCTGCTTCACTCCATCTTCTGCAGAGACTACGAGAATGGCAATATCAGCGACAAGTGCTCCGCGCTCACGCATCGACTGGAATGCTTCGTGCCCCGGTGTATCGAGGAATGTAATCGGATGGGGGATACCATCTTTGCCGGTATGCACTACTTCGTATGCAGAGATATGCTGAGTAATACCGCCTGCTTCGCGGTCAACGACATTGGTCTTGCGAATAAAGTCGAGGAGTGTCGACTTTCCATGGTCAATATGACCCATAACCACAATGACAGGGGGGCGCTCGATATTCGTTTCTTGATTTTTCTGCATTGTTATTTGTGAGTGAGAGATTCTTTTGCGGCCCCGATTGCTTCACGCTCTTCCTGCGTCACTTCAAATTCAGAAGTGAATTTTTTGAGTGGTTTTGAGTACACACTGACTCGGTCTCGTGAATAGAGGCTTGATACCACAACACCATCTCCCTTTTCGTTGAGGAGTGCCGTAGCAAAGCTTTGGTTACCTCCCTCGCCCGTTCCTTTGAAAGGATTGAAGCGTATTGTCTCAACCGCCTGAACACTGCGCTTCAACCTCGCTTCAATGTTTTTTAGGTACTCGATTGATTCACCCTGAAATTTTTGGAGGTTAGTAATATCGGAATGGAGTTTTACTACGGCATCCTCAATTGAGTGGACGTCTTTTCCTCGAAGCATTTTGCGAATGCGGATTTCAAGCTTCACAATCCACAAGACAAGAGCGATGATAAGTCCAAGAAGGATGTAGATCATTGAGGCTGTGTCGAGTGTAAATAGGGGCATAAGTGGGTATAGCAAGAACTAAAGGCAGATTATACTGAAAAAACGCTTATTTGCAATGGTAATTTGAAGATATGAGGTTTCGCTCGCTGCGTAGTTTGGGATAATAGTTTGCTGTACAGACTTAAAAAAAAATGGTATGAATTGCCTGCATGAAATCAAAATCTCAAAAAAGAATTTTCCTCGATTATGCGTCTGCAACCCCAATTCTTCCGGAGGTTCTTGGGATTATGTCGCAGTATGCTAAGAAGAACTTCGCCAATCCTTCAGCGCTCTACAAAGAAGCTTTGCTTGTTGATCGTGATATTACGGAAGCGAGAAAAACAATTGCGGGAATACTCAAAGCACTTCCCCATGAAATTGTATTTACTGGGAGTGGTACTGAGGCAGACAACTTGGCACTGTTCGGAATTGTGGGAAGTGCATTCACATCGAACAAAAAAAACGCCGCCCCGCATATCATCGTTTCTTCTTTTGAACACTCGGCAATACTCGAATCCGCAAAAATATTTGAAAAAAACGGTGGCAAGGTTACCTACCTCTCTGTTACGGAAGATGGCTACATAGACCCAGAAGATGTGCTGAGCGCTCTTACCCCGCACACAGTCCTTGTGTCTATCATGTATGCGAACAATGAAATCGGAACCATTCAACCAATTAAAGATATTGCAAAGATAATTCGATATTACAAAAAGCATACTGCTCATCAAAAATTATCGAAGAAAAATTTAGACCGGCATTCATACCCACTCTTCCACACAGACGCGAGTCAGGCTGGGAATTACTGTTCGCTCGAAGTGTTGTCTCTTGGCGTAGATCTCATGACACTCGACAGTGCCAAAGTCTATGGTCCAAAAGGCATTGGGATGCTGTATGTGAAGAGGGGGGTTAATCTTAGCCCTCGTATTGTAGGGGGTGGTCAAGAGGGCGGTAGACGCTCGGGAACTGAAAACGCGAGTAGCATCATCGGATTTGCTCACGCGCTTCGCGCTGTACAGGCAGACAAAGCGCGAGAAATAAAAAGAGTTTCAGCACTTCGAGATTATGCGATGAAAGAAATCTTGCATAAGGTCCCGGGTGCACACAGAAATGGTGGTGGAGAAAACATACTCCCAAATACGCTGAATATCTGTTTCCCTGGAGCTGATGCAGAATTCTTAGTCTTGAAGCTAGATGCGAGAGGCATTGCAGTTTCCAGTTCTAGTTCTTGTCAGTCAAAAAAAGAAGATTCCCGTTCAAAAGTAATTGCAGTGCTTGGTAAAAAAGGATGCGACGCTTCGTCACTGCGAATTACTCTGGGAAGATATGCGGTAAAGAGTGATTTGAGTAAGTTGATCTCATATTTTCCTGAAATACTGAAATAGGAGAAGTATGAAAATCGGATAACGAAAATATGAAAATAGATTGAGTGTACTCGGTTTCAAATATCAGTTTCGTCCTTTGAATTTCGAGTTTCGTTTTTCGAACAAATTTAGTATCATATAAGAGCTATGAATGAATTAAATAAAAACCAACTCATTCTCCTCTCACTCCTTGTCTCATTCGTGACCTCAATTGGTACCGGTATTATTACGACAGCACTCCTCCAAGATGCTCCGACCGGCGTAACGCAGGTTATCAACCGTGTGGTAGAGCGGACAATCGAACAAGTAACCCCTGCAAGTAACACAGGTGGAACCGTCATCAAAGATAAACAAGTAACGGTTGTAGTAAAAGAAGAAGACCAGGTAATTGGTGCTATCTCAAAGAATGCAAAAAGCATTATTCGTATCAAAGACAATGCACTTGTCGATGGGGTTCAGATTTTTTATGGGATGGGAATCTTAGTAAACAAAAATGGAACTGTTGTATCAGGTAGTCGAGACATTGCAAATACCGCTACGACGTACTCAGCAATATTCCCAGATGGGAGTTCATACATAATGAAATACATAGGAGGAGAAAAGGGAATCGCAGTCTTTAAAATTGCCCCTGAAGCAGGAAAACCGTTAACTGGTGAACCCGCTGTACTCTCATCGTCGGTGTCACAACTTGGACAAACAGCTATAACGCTCGATGGAACAGAAAAGAATGTTGTATCGATCGGAAGAATAACCAGTATCACCGATACATCGGAAGGCGCAAAAGATTCTGGATTTATCGAAACTGACATTACAAGCAAAGCAAAAACAATCGGCGGACCCTTCCTCAATCTCTCGGGGGAAATCATCGGTATACGAACTTCTTATAACGAGGGAACTCAATCGTTTATCTCAGCAAGCGTAGTGCAAAAAGTACTTTCAAATATACTAAAAATGTAATAGTTCGTGCCACATTAGCCTAGTTGACTCACTGTTATAAGTTATTGTACTCTACAAACTATGCCACCATTCCAACAATTCACCACAAAAGCAAAAGAAGCCATTCGAAAGGCCCATGAACTCGCCATTGAGCGAGGTCAAAACCACGTAAACCCTATGCACCTGCTCCTTGCACTCATTTTGCAGGAGGAGAGTATGGTTGCGTCTATTTTGGATCGCCTCGATATCGATACGATATTACTTACTGATTCACTTCTTGAATCAGTCGAAACAGCTGAAAGCTCAACAACGATGACTCCGTCATATCAGATTTTTCTTACTCCAGAACTTGCGCAAACCATTGATAATGGACCGAAGGTTGCATCTCGGATGGATGATGAGTTCGTTTCAACTGAGCACCTGTTCCTCTCTGCAACAGAAACTCCAGGACCTGCTCAGGATCTCCTCCTTAAGTTTAAACTCGATGAGGTCACCGTCGCGAGGGTGATTAACGAACTCCGCACATCAAAGAGTCATACAGAAAAAGAACCGAAGAAATTAAAATCAATTTTAAAATATACTCGTAGCCTGACGAAGCTTGCCGCAGCAAACAAGCTCGACCCTGTGATTGGCAGAGATAATGAAATATCTCGCATCATTCAAATTCTTTCTCGTCGCACAAAAAATAACCCTATTCTTATCGGTGAAGCTGGGGTTGGAAAGACCGCAATCGTAGAAGGTCTGGCGATTCGTATGGCAAATGGCAATGTGCCAGAGTCTCTCCGCGAAAAGGAGCTCGTATCGCTCGATCTTGGTCTTCTTATCGCTGGTACAAAATACCGAGGAGAGTTTGAGGAGCGCCTGAAAAATATTTTGAAAGAAATCGAACGCGCAGAAGGAAAGATCATTCTCTTTATTGATGAAATTCATACTATTGTAGGCGCAGGTGCTGCAGAGGGATCACTCGATGCATCGAATATGCTCAAGCCCGCACTCGCTCGCGGAGAACTCCGTGCAATCGGTGCGACAACTCTTAAGGAATATCAAAAACATATTGAAAAGGATCCAGCCCTCACTCGTCGTTTCCAGCCCGTATTTGTCAATGAGCCATCCCAAGAGGATGCGGTGACGATTCTTAGAGGGCTCAAGGAAAAGTACGAGCTTTATCACGGTGTTCGTATCACCGATGACGCAATTATTTCTGCGGTAAACCTTTCGAGTCGCTACATTACCGATAGATTCTTGCCAGACAAAGCAGTTGACCTCATTGATGAATCGGCATCTCACCTGAAGATTTCACTTGAAAATATGCCACCAGTGCTTGAAGAAACTCATTCAAAGATCATGAAGCTTGAGATTGAGCGAGAGGCTCTCAAAAAAGAAGTGGGAACAAGTAAGAATCCAAAAACAAAAATTCGCATTAAAGAAATTGAGCAGAGCATTGCAGATTATAAAGAGAAAACTTCTGAGCTCGAACTCAAATGGAAGAATGAGAAAGAGACAGTCGGTGATATCAAGGATATTAAGAAACAACTCGAGACATTACGCCTCGAAGCAGAGGGCGCTGAAGCGAAAGCAGACCTCTCGACTGCTGCGGAGATTCGCTATGGCAAAATTCCTGAGCTCGAACGTGAGCTTGATGGGAAAAGTAAGCGCTTAAAGCGTTTGCAGAGCTCTCGCCAAATTCTCAAAGAGGAAATCACTGAGCAAGATATTGCCGATATCGTTTCTCGTTGGACAGGAATTCCTGTATCACGCATGCTCGAAGAAGAAGCAGAAAAGCTTGGAAGAATGGAAGAATTTTTGCAGAAGCGCATTGTGGGACAAAATGAAGCAGTACAGAAAATTGCAGATACCGTGAAGCGATCACGGGCAGGTATCTCAGACCCAAATCGTCCAATCGGTTCATTTATATTCCTCGGACCTACCGGAGTAGGAAAGACCGAGCTCACCAAGGCCCTTGCTGAGTTCATGTTCGACGATGAGAAGGCTCTTATCCGAGTAGATATGTCAGAATTCATGGAGCGACATGCAGTGTCAAAACTCATCGGTGCGCCACCAGGCTACGTAGGGCATGAAGAAGGAGGAAGTCTTACCGAGACTGTGCGACATAGGCCGTACGCTGTCATTCTCTTTGATGAAATCGAAAAGGCTCATCCGGAAGTATTCAACGTACTTCTCCAGGTGCTCGACAACGGACGTCTGACAGATGCAAAGGGTCGCACAGTAAACTTCAAAAATACCGTTATCATCCTCACCTCAAACATTGGTGCGCAGTACATCGATAAAATGGAAAAAATTGGTTTTGCCGAGAAGCGTGCTGATCAGCAAAACTACGATGATGCAAAGGAGAAAGTAATGGAAGCGGTAAAGGAAAGTTTCCGTCCCGAATTCATTAACCGTCTCGACGATATTATCCTATTCAATATTCTTTCGCCAGAAGCTGTTCGAGATATCGTTACTATCCAAGTAAAGCAAGTTGTGGAGCGTCTTGCACACAAAGATATTACGCTCGAAGTATCAAACGACGCTCTCGAATTTCTTGCGAAGGATGGATACAATCCTCAGTATGGAGCAAGGCCACTCAAGCGTATTATCCAAAACAAAATCCTTACTCCGGTTGCGTCTCTCATGATTTCAAAGGGAGTGCTCAAGGGCGGAACTATTTCTGTAGGATTTAAAAACGGAGTCTTCACCTTCGATGTGAAGAAGGGAAAGCGGGGAAGTCTCTGGGCAGAAAATCTCATTGATACAAAAGGGAAAGTGGGGAAGAGTAAATAAACAAAAAACCACCCAAAGGTGGTTTTTTGTATTTGGGTGCGACGTAATATATGACGTTATAACTGAATTGATGAATACTAGATCTAGTCCTTGTATGCCCAATCTTACCCTTTTGGCTGAAAAGGTAAAATAAGCATGATGTATGGAAATCGCCCAGACATTTCTGCCTGGGCGATGCTGAACGACGTGAGCCGTTAAGCGGGAGAAAGATGCACGGTGTATGCTCCGTCGCTATCCGGCTTATGTGAGCAGGAAGCGAGGATAGACCGATCGGATCTCGATGCTCCTTCATCCGTGAAGGACGGGAGTACGTAGATGACCGGATCTGACTGCGTGCTGATGGCATCACAGATCAGGACGCAGAGATGGTTTCGCGACCACTGCGTCAATCTGCCAAGACCGAGGAACAAGTCCTTAGAGGTCGTTACCAATTTGTAGTCCTGGCGTTCAACCTTGGCAGGAAGCGCGTACACTCGCGCCCCTTTTTGAGCGAGCGATCTGAGCTCACTCAAGAATGCTTTGCATCCCGAGCAGCCAGCCGCATGCTCGACAGAGGTGAGGTGTGTCTCGTGCATGGTTTTCTCCTTACAGGTCCCGCGGTAACGTCGCGAACCGCTTGCCTGTTAGATGAAAGAACAAAAGCGACGTTAAGTAGATTAAATCAAAAAATGCATCGTCCGTCAAACGAGTAAAATTACAGAAAATATTTGTGCGTTGGGAAGGATATTCAATCGCTACTCAATCAGTACAGGTTTCCCATTTTTTCAAAGCAAAGCTTTTTAAAAATATGGAAGAACCTTTTCGAATCCTTCGCGCAAGCAAAGCGGTTTGCTTGCTCCGGCGACCTAGAAACTAAAAATCACCCCACAAATATAGGGTGATTTTTGTTTGTGCGCCGGGAAGGATTCGAACCTTCGTAGCCCGGAGGCGAGAGATTTACAGTCTCTTGTATTTGACCACTCTACCACCGACGCAATGGATATCATTCTAGCTAAAAATGTCTTTTTATCAAGCTATTTTAGGAAAAAAATATCCTATTGGGATATTTGCATTTTTTACCGACTATGGTATCTTTTTACCACTATGTCACAAGATATGCTTATCCAGCTTAAGAATAAGGAGACCGGAGAGGTCTACTTTACTCGCAAAAACCGTAAGAAGGTTGAGCGTAAAATTGAGCTAAAAAAATACAGTAAAAAGCTTCGCAAGCGAGTAGTGTTCAAAGAAGCGAAGAAATAAGGAAAAAGCCGGCCAGTGTCGGTTTTTTTGTTGGGAAGACGTGATAATAAGGGGAGGATTGAATGAATCGGTCACAAGTCTTTTTCTACTGAAAAAGCTCGCGACCCGGCCTCGCGTTGTCACGCTCCGGCTTTCGATTCCTTCATCGTCCACGCCGATTGGCACAATAAAAAAGAACCTATAAACGGTTCTTTTTTATAATCGGCGGGCGAAGGAAATCTCGCCTTACAGGCGCAGTACAGGTTTCGTATCGTACTCACTTCGTTCCGTGCGATATACTCAACCTTTTCGATTCCTTCACGCAAGCCGAAATATCGGCTTGCTATCTGCGGGCGATGAAGGAATCGAACCCTCGCCAGTGCTTTTGGAGAGCGCTGTTCTACCACTAAACTAATCACCCGTGGTTTGTTTATGTGCCCCTCATTTGTTTACTTTGGGGGGCTTTCACCTCTATCTCATGAATTTGTATCGTATCAGATTATGAGACCTCTTTCCAATAGATAACCAAATAGTATATATCTCTAATTCGCGCGAATAGGCGAATAGCTACTGGTACTCTAGGAACTTTTTTACGAGAGTTTGTGCTTTTGCCTCAGTAGACTTTAGTTCAGGGTCGAGCCAGATAATTTTTTTGTTTTTTTGAAACCAGGTTATTTGGCGCTTACTGTAGTGCCAAATTGCTTTTTCGAGTTCAGAAATCATTTCATTTTTTGATATTTTTTTCTGCAAAAAGAGTGCGAGATATTTGTATTCAAGACCAAGATCTTCCATTCGTTTGTAGCTAAGTCCACTCTTGTGAAGATTGTGCACTTCGCGAACCATACCTTTTTGTATGCGCTCTAAGAGTCTCGTTTTAATCTTTGCTCTGAGCCACTTCTCCTTTGGTTTTAGGCCAATGAAGAGTACATCGTAGGGAGCACTTTCTGAAAGGGCAGGAACGGCCCCTAATGCGTCAATAATCTCAAGTGCACGGATAATACGTACCCGATTGCGGAGGTCAATTTCTTTTGCTCGGCGAGGATCGAGCTTTTGCAATTTGATGGCCAGTTTCTCTGTAGAAAGCTTTTCAAGCTTTGCCCGCAGGAGAGTGCTCGGTTCTACCTGTGGAAGCTCTCGATTGAATAAGAATGTGTCGATGTAAAAACCCGTACCGCCACATACAATGGGGAGGTTGCCTCTTGCGGTAATAGCATTCATTGCAACTTCTGCTTTCTGTTTAAATTCAGAAACAGAAACAACTTTTCTTGGATTCCATATATCAAGAAGATGATGGGGAATATGAGAATGCAAGAAAACACGAGTTTTAAGTTTTAAGTTTTTAGTAGATGCTTTGTCGCGAGAGACTTTACCAGTACCGATATCAAGTCCTTTGTAGATTTGGCGTGAGTCTGCAGAAATAATTTCTCCTCCAAACTTTTTCGCTACAGTAACTGCAAGTGAGCTTTTGCCCGAAGCTGTGGGCCCAACAATTGCAATCACTTTTTGCTTCATAGTAATTAGATTGAACCTCCTGCTCTGATGTATCCACCAGTGCGAATTGATCCTCCACTTGAGACGGAGCCTCCTGCGTTTGCCTGTCCGCCACCAATAGTTCCACCAGATGGAAGTGATCCACTCGATGTAACAGTTCCGCCAGAATTAATAGTACCTCCTGTATTAGTCGTAGAATTTACCCCAATACTTCCCCCTGATGAGATGGTGCCACCTGCACCTACGTTTCCATTGTTTCTAATAGTTCCTCCAGAAGGGATTGTACTATTTGTTGAGATAACCCCATTACTACCGATAGTCCCGCCAAAGGGAATAGTGCCACCAGTGCTAATGTTTCCATTACCACCAATCGTTCCACCACTTGCGATCGAACCACCAGAAGTAATCGTTCCAGTTTTTATTGTTCCACCGCTTGAAATGGTGCCTCCAGCAGTGATAGATCCACCACCGATTGAACCACCGGTTGCAACGAATCCACCAGCATAAATTTTTCCAGTCCCGTTTCTTCCATAGGTATCGATGTTACCTCCACCTGCAATGTTTGTATCGCAGTAGAAATCGTTTACATAATAGTATCCACCGGTAGAGTTTCGAACACGACGAGGGAAGTTTACTACTCGAGTACATGAACCAATTGACCCACCGGACGCGATTGATCCACCTCCAATACTGCCACCTGATGGAATTGATCCGCCAGATCTGCTTGCTATTCCCTCTGAACTATCATCCCAACCGAGCACAGCAGCTGCCGCACTTCTCCACCCACCAGAGTTTTTTGGACAGTCAGGATCTTTGTCGTCGATGAATCCGTCGCCATCGTTGTCGATGCCGTCATGACAGATCGGACAGTCTTTATCTTTGAGGTCGATTTTTCCGTCACCATCATTGTCTTTACCGTCAAAACACTGTGCGTAGAGATCTGCAGGGTAGGGCATAGTGTCATTTGCTGTTTCAGCCATTACAAAAGCCGTTGGTATAATAATGATACCAATAAGGAGCGC
>JBKJKY010000030.1:0-12450 GCA_046597175.1 Parcubacteria group bacterium | reverse complement strand
GTAGAAGTTTCTGGAACTCTTTTTGTCACCAAGCGTGAAGAAAAAACCGTACAGGTTGTGAGTTGGAGAATGCTTGCAAAGGCGCTCCGTCCGCTTCCCGAAAAGTGGCATGGTCTTACTGACACCGAAGAGCGATTTCGGAGGCGTTACCTCGACACAGTCATGTCCCCTGATGTACGGGAGCGTTTTGTTATACGTTCGAAAGTGGTGAGCAGTATTCGAGCCTTTTATGCAGATGCAGGGTATCTTGAAGTAGATGTTCCAACCCTCCAGCCTCTTGCGGGCGGAGCAACAGCGGAGCCGTTTACCACGCATCACAACGCACTCGATACCAATTTCTTTCTGACGATTGCCCAGGAACTCTATCTCAAACAGCTCCTTGTTGGAGGATTTACCAAAGTATTTGAAATTGGAAAGCGTTTTCGTAATGAAGGCATCGATACTTCTCACAATCCCGAGTTTACTATGCTCGAATCGAACGAAGCATATGCCGATGCTGAGAGCCAGCGTGACTTTATCGAAAAGCTGTTCAAGTATGTAGTAAAAGAAGTATTTGGCGCATCAACATTTGAATATGAAGGTGGTACTATCGATATGAAAGCAAAGTTCACCGTTGTCACTTTCTACGACTTACTCCGCAGACACGCACTCATTCCAAATCCTGAAAGCATTTCGAGGGAGGATGCGGTACTCATCGCCCAAAGGCTTGGGGTGAAGGTTGATCCTACTGAAGCGCTCGAGAAGGTTCTCGACAATATTTACAAAAAGGTAGCACGACCAAAGCTCACTCAGCCAACGTTTATTATTGATTACCCAGTCTCATTTAATCCATTTGCAAAACGAAAGGAGGATGACGAGACACTCATTGATCGATTCCAGCTTGTTATCGGAGGCGTAGAACTGGTCAATGCATTCTCTGAGCTCAATAATCCGATTGATCAAAAAGAGCGCTACTTAGAGCAAGATAAGAAAGGGAAGGGAGGGGAGAAAGAAATCTCACCATCTGATATGGAGTACCTTGAAGCGATGGAACACGGCATGCCTCCCAATGGTGGTATCGGTATCGGTATCGACCGTCTTGTGATGGTGCTCACCAACACAAAAAATATAAAAGAGGTGATTTTATTTCCGACATTAAAACCGAGGAATTAGTAAGTTTATGGAAAGATTTCAAGAACAAAGAGAGCAAGAAATACCTGAGAAAGATTTTTCTGTACTACTTGCTATTGTCGATAAAATTGAAGCGTTGAGTGTGTCGAAAGAGCATTCTTCACAAGAGATTGTGGAGTGGTCTAAAGAGTTGATAAAGGACCTACTCGAGCACATTAGGGATGACCTCCATTTAGAACTATTTGAAGACGTGTCTTCTTTGTATAAAGAGATGAACAAGGAAAATCTTCTTGCTCGTGTGGAAAGTGTAAAAAGGGTAATTGAGTGCCTTGCTACAGAAAAACCCATTATTGTCGGCGAAGGAGATACTCACTATGCAAACTCAGTTACTTCAGATTTAGACGGTCTTCGCATTGCAATGTCTGAAGCTGAAGCATTAGGACCTGTCAGGCTTCTTGTGGGACTTGATTTGAAGGCTCTTGTTGGATTTCAGAATGATCATGCTCAGGTGTCTGAAATTGATGATAATGAGTTTGATCTCCGCGATACCACGCTCCGAAAGGCATACTGTAGACATGTGTCAGGAGAGATACAGTCCGGTGATATTAAATACATGGTCATGCGGTTTCCTCGAGCAATGTTTCCTGCAGGGTCTCTTAGTGATTTAGAAAGAAAACAAAAGACTCCGTTCGTGTTTCGTGGCCTAAAAATCCTCTCTAAGAGCGATGTCGAAATTGAGGAAGAAACCATCGATTTGGCAGCATAGCTTTACATAATATTATATTCGTGATATTATTATAAAAGTGCACATTTACTTTCAGAAAGAAAACCGGAGCGGTCATGTCTCGAATTGTGCACCTCGAGGATAATCTTGAGAAGCGATTATTGCTTCGAGATATCCTTTCGCAAGATGGGCACGAAGTCATAGGCGCCAGCAGTATTGTTGAGGCGCGAGATGTTGCAGGTCAGGTTGATCTGTACCTCTGTGCACAGCTTGGCAAGTACTCCGACGGTCTCAGTTTCGCGACTGAGATGCTTGAACTTGGTCGCAAGGTCATTATCTTGTCTGACAGGAGAAAGTTTCATAAGATTCCATTCATTTCATACGGATCACTTTTCTCACCAGAAGTCGTACTGAAAAAAGTGAGGGAAGCACTAGCGGGGGTCACAACTTGACCCCCGCTTTTTCATATATTTGACTCCCGCCCTGCAAGGCATACTATTACGTAAGGCTAGTTCTATTTCAGTACCAATCTCTCATAGAGGATATTCCAATGATGAGCGAGCGGACCCAAGAAGCGATTCGGAGAGTTCCAAACGGTGCAATCGTTACTCTCGTGCTTCGTAGACTCAAAGTTTTTAAAGCTCAAACCCCGGAAGACGTAATTGATGAGCTTGTCTCCATTGGACTTACTGTACTTTGGGAAGCGGAGTCTACATTCAATCCGGAAAAAGGAGTGAGTCTTGCTACTCACCAATACGGGAAAGTTCGATGGGCAATCCTCGATTACATGAGAAGACCGAAAGGTTTCTATGGGCGGATTGTCCATATGAGAATACAGTCGATGCACACGGTGGAAAACCATCTTTCACATCGGTATTTTACCAAACCAACTCGAAAGCAAATTGCCGATGTGATGGGTATTTCCCAAAAACAAATTGATGCGTTGGTTTCTGCACAGATGAGCATTTTTGACACACAAAGTGTCGATTTGCTTGCCTCAGAAAACGATGAGGATTCAATTTTCGGTCAAATCGAATTTGAGAGTGAGGTGAAATACTTGAGGAAAAAATTCACAGAACTTAGTTTTGATGAGTGGCAATTCCTCTCACTCTATCATTTTGAAGAACATACCTTTGAGTCAGTTGCAGAGAAAATGCAATGTTCGATTCAAACTCTTCGTCGCATACGATCCTCTTCGTATGGAAAGCTCAGAAGAGCTATGAGGCCAGGAATCGCACAATAAGTACAAACAGCAGGTCACCGCCCCGACCTGCTGTTGTTTTATATACGCACGTAGGCTTGTCCCTCAAGCTCCGTTTTGACTTCGGTCAAAACTGAGCTTTTTAATTAAGCAGGAAACATCAGATGACTGTACGAGGAATGAATGGAGGAGATCATTCATGTATATTTTAAATCATATCTTTTTACTAATGCATTTATCAACATACTCAGCGATAGCAGAGTATGTTGATAAAATTTTAGTTTCTAAAAGTCGTGCTTACTCACTCCTGTTCACTTCAATTTACTTCCATTCTTCTTAGTTCCTTCCTATTCCAACATCTGTACCCCTCCGTTTTTCTAAATCTAAAAGCCATTCCCCATCTTCTGTATTGGATTTACTTAAAACTTAAAACTGGGCCTACTTAAAACTGTATATAAGTGAACCACCGTTTACTTTTTTTGTGGATAAAAGTGTAGGGGGGTGGGAGTAAGTGTCATATACTTTCTATTAAGTGGGATGAAGTGGGAAATTTGATTTCAGTTACTTTTTGCGATGAAAGAGTTTGTATCGTTGGTGCACACTCTTTCTCGACACATCACAAAATGAATACAAAATTAAATACATTTTCTTCCACACACAAACAATCATGTTCATCGGCGAATATACCCACACAGTTGATGAGAAGAAGAGAATTTCTCTTCCCTCAAAATTTCGAAAAGATCTCGGGGCAAAAGTGATTATCACAAAAAGCCCCGACAACTGTCTTTTGGTATATCCGCTAAAGAGCTGGGAAAGTATTGCGCAAAAGCTCGGCACGCTTCCAATGGGTCACCGCGACAATCGAGACTTCGGACGCTTCATGCTATCCGGTGCTCAAGAAGTCGAAGTGGATTCTACTGGTCGCATTCTTGTTCCAGATTTTCTTCGTGATTTCGCAGACCTCAAAAGCAAAGTAGTGTTCGCAGGTCTTTACGATCGCATTGAAATCTGGAATGAAAAGGATTGGACTGAAAAGCGAAAGCTTATCGAGAAGCAAGCAGATGGCATGGCCGAGAAGCTGGGTGGGATGGGAGTAATTTAGGGACAGTTTTAAGTGGAATGCAGTGTTAAGTTTTAAGTAGGTTTTAAAACTAACAACTAAAAACTTAAAACTACCTCACTGTGTCTTTGGGGAAACATTTTCATATACCGACCAACATATTTTCTTCAATTACACTCATGAAACCACTCATCCACACATCTGTTCTTTTACAAGAAGCAATCGAAGGTCTGAGAATCGAGGATGGTGACGTCGTTATCGATGGAACACTCGGCAGTGGTGGACACACCGAAGCGATGCTCGCAACAGGAAAAGACATCTCCGTTATCGGATTTGATCTTGATACGGAAGCGATTGAGCGTTCTCGGGCACGTCTCGGTGCTGACAAGCGAGTAACGCTCGTCTGCGCCAGTTACAAAACCATGACAAGTGTTGTAGAGGGTCTCGGCGTCACCGGCGTGAACAAGGTGCTCTTTGATTTCGGATTCTCATCAGACCAAATAGAAACTTCTGGGAGGGGATTCTCATTTCTCCGGGACGAGCCACTCCTTATGACCTTTGTCGATGCACCGGGGCCGGACGATCTCACAGCACGCGAAATCGTAAACACGTGGGATGAAGATACGATTCGTGGAGTACTTCGGGGATACGGCGAAGAGCGCCACTCGGGCAGAATTGCAAAAGCAATTATGAAGGCAAGAGAAGTAAAGCCAATCGAAACCACGTTCGACCTCGTAGCCATCATCCGCTCTTCTGTTCCCAAGGACTATCTTTCAAAAAAGATTCATCCTGCGACCAAGACCTTCCAAGCGCTCCGTATTGCAGTTAATGATGAACTCGCAACGGTAGCTGATGGAATCGATTCCGCATTCAGACTTATTCCAAAAGGGGGAAAAATTGCGGCGATATCATTTCACTCTCACGAAGACCGCATCGTAAAACAAATGTTTAAAGCATGGTCACAAACAAAGTTTGCAACCATTTTGACAAAAAAACCGATTGTGCCAAGTGAATCAGAAATAAAAAGTAATCCTCGTGCTCGAAGTGCCAAGCTTCGAATTTTAGAAAAAAATTAATCACAATTACCAATGAAAACTCTCGCTCTTTCAATCCACACCAACCGAACTGTTGTTCTCACGCTCGCGACTCTTGCGCTGTGTTCAGCAGTATTTTATGTGTATGGAATTTCCAAGGCAATTCACAATGTTGCCGAGCGTCAGAGTTTGGAAAAAGAGCTGAGTGGCCGTACTGCACATGTCAGTGATCTTGAATTTGAATACCTCGCGCTCAAAAATACGGTAGATATCAACATGGCGCAGTCTCTCGGCTTTGCCATCACTGATACCGCTCACTACGTCACTCGACATACTTCAGTTGCGTATCTTCCATCTGCGCAATTTGCTCAAAATTCTGTTCGATAGCTATCAGTAATTACTTTTAAGGAATCCACTCTGTGGTAAGCTTCTTTCTATGAGTATTCCGACACTTGCACCACAAAGAATTCGAACACTCTCAATTTTGGTTATTGGCTTTGCGGTGCTCCTCATTGCTCGGCTCTACTTTCTGCAAATTGTTTCTGGTGATGTGTATACCAATAAGGCAGACCGGCAGTATCTTCAATCAACCTATGATTATTTTGATCGTGGGTCAATCTTTTTTCAAACTAAGGATAGTGTAAACATAACTGCAGCGGGCCTGAAAACTGGTTTCATCCTATCGATTAGTCCAAAACTCGTTACTGATGCAGAAGGTGCATACAGCGCAATTAATCCTATTTTTGCAATTAATAAAGGTGAATTTTTGCAGAAGGCGAGTCAGAAGAATGATCCATACGAACAAATTGCAAACCATATCCCTGTCGATATCGCAGAAAAAATAAAAACTCTCAAAATTCCTGGCGTCAGTTTGTACAAAGAACGTTGGAGGTATTATCCAGGAGAGCACCTCGCTTCCCACACCCTCGGATTCATCGCCTACAAAGACACGGTAAAGGCGGGACGGTACGGTCTCGAGCGGTATTACGAAGACACCCTTATGCGCAATAACGATAGCGTGTACGTAAACTTTTTTGCAGAAATTTTCCTTAATATCAAAAAGGGTCTTACTCCAGAAAGCAGTTTCGAAGGTGATGTGGTGACCTCGATTGAGCCATCCGTGGAGCAGTATCTCGAAGAGCGACTCAAAAAAGTAGATGAAGAATATCAGTCTCAGTACACTGGAGGAATCATTATGGATCCGATGACGGGCGCAATTTATGCAATGGCAATTGACCCAACCTTTGACCCAAACAACTTGCAAGATCAGAAAAATTCTAATATTTTCTCGAATCCTCTCGTTGAGCGGGTATATGAAATGGGATCTATTGTAAAACCGCTTACCATGGCAGCGGGTCTTGATACGGGAGCAGTTACGACGAATACAACCTACTACGACACGGGCTCTGTCACACTCAACAAGAAGACATTCTCAAACTATGACGGTAAGGCGCGTGGTACCACCAATATGCAGTCAGTACTCGACCATTCACTGAACGTCGGCGCGGCATTCGTTGTACAAAAAATGGGAAAGGCGAAATTTGCTGAGTATATGAGGAACTATGGAATCGGTGAAGAGACAGGAATTGATTTGCCAAATGAGACTCACGGTCTCATTGATAACTTGAATAGTCCACGAGATATTGAGTATGCCACCGCATCATTCGGCCAGGGTATTGCGATGACGCCAATCGAGACAGCACGAGCACTCGCAACACTCGGCAACGGTGGCAAGCTCATTAATCCGCACATTGGAAAAGAAATTTTGTATAAAATTGGTGGTTCAAAAAAGATTACCTATGGTCCAGAAAAGCAGGTTCTCAAAAAAGAAACTTCCGAAGAAATTACTCGCATGCTTGTGCATGTGGTTGATACCGCACTCTTAAATGGTACGGTAAAAATGGATCGCTATAGTATCGCCGCTAAGACTGGTACTGCGCAGATTTCAAGAGAAAATGGCAGAGGGTACTATGAGGACCGGTATCTCCACTCATTTTTCGGCTATTTCCCAGCATATAATCCTCGGTTTATTGTATTCCTGTATACCTTCTATCCAAAGAACGTAAAATACGCTTCTGAGACCCTCACGGTGCCATTTATGGATATTACGAAGTATTTGATAAACTACTACCAAATCCCGCCGGATAGGTAATAACGAAAATCGGATAACGAAATACGAAAATCAATAGGGTATACATTAAAATTCTAGGATACTAGCTTCCTAGGCACTAACCACTGTTTACATGAAACAAATACTGAAGGAAATAATTGTAGCGATTCTTACTTGGGAAGCAAAATTGGTCCTCCGAAAATACAAACCCCGTATTGTTGCAATCACGGGGAGCGTGGGGAAGACATCAACTAAAGACGCCATTTTTACTGTTCTTTCAGATTTTTATTTTGTCCGCAAAAGTGAAAAAAGTTTCAATAGTGAAATCGGCGTGCCCCTTACTATTCTTGGTTGCCCGACTGGATGGAATAATCCAACGCTCTGGCTCAAAAATATCTACGAAGGTCTCGCACTCATCTTGCTCCCGAATGTCTATCCAAAATGGCTTGTGCTTGAAGTGGGAGCAGATCGGCCTGGTGATATCGAATCAATTACCGAGTGGATTAAGCCAGATATTTCTGTTGTTACTCGGCTTTCGAAGGTACCTGTACACGTTGAGTTTTTTGAAAACGCTGCAGCGGTATACCGCGAAAAAGCATTCCTCGTAAAAGCACTCAAAAAGGATGGCGTGCTCATACTGAACGCAGATGATGAAGATGTTCTCGCTTTCCGTGAGTTTTACGACGGTACAACCCTCCTATTTGGTGCCACGTCTGTCGCTGATGTTATTGGTACGAATTTCTCAGTGCTTTCTGATGAAAAAAATGGTATGAAAAAGCCGTGCGGTGTTTCGTTTGATGTATCGTACAAAGAAGAAAAGGGTACCGTAGAAGTTCACGGGGGACTCGGTGTCCAGCAAATGTACCCAGCACTCGCAGGAATTGCAGTCGCTATGTCTCAGGACCTTGATTTGAAAAGGGTAATTCACGCGACAAAAAAACACCATACTTCACGGGGAAGAATGAAGGTTATCTCTGGCATCAAACAAACAACGATTATTGATGATTCATACAATTCATCGCCAGTAGCGCTCGCTGAGGCACTCCGTACCCTCGAAAAGATAGAAACAAGTGGCAGAAAGATAGCGGTACTCGGCGATATGCTTGAGCTTGGTGCCCACACAACTGATGAGCACAAAAAAGCGGGGGAACAGACGGCGAAGATTGTATCAATACTCTATACCGTTGGGGTTCGAGCCCGGGGCATTGCAGAAGGGGCACTGAATGGTGGTCTCGACGAAGCAAATATATTCCAATTTGAAGATTCACAAAAAGCAGGGAAGGATCTGGAACTCAAGCTCATGCCGGGAGATATTACCCTGGTAAAAGGATCACAGGGTATTCGCATGGAAAAGGTAGTGGAGGAAATTATGGAAAACCCTGAAATGAAAGAGAGACTCCTCGTAAGACAAGATAAGGAGTGGGAAGAGAGGTAGGGAGTGGGAGCTTGTAGGTTTTGGCTGATAGCTTTTAGGAGATATAAGAGAGGTAGTTTTAAACAATGCAATGTATGTCAGACGAGCTTCAACAAACAATTATTGCATTATATGGAGTAGGTCCACTTTCTCACATTTCAAATGTTGAGGGAGGTTTTTTGAGTCACAACATTTCATTTGAGGATTCTCACGGGGATAGATATTTCTTAAAACAGTATCGGAAGCAATTAGCGCCTGAAGTTCCCAGTATCCATGCGGTAAAAAAGTTTTTCAGTAATAACAATGTCCCCGTTATATTGCCTATCGAACATAAAGACGGCAAGACGTATTTTGAGTGCGACGGCTTGACCTACGCGGTATTTCCTTTTTTTGATGCCGGAGTGCAGTTCACTCGAGACACGATTACGGATACCGCACTTGAGAGTCTTGGAAACATGTTGGCTCACATTCATACAGTAGGGGCGCATACTACTCTCGGAGTTGCAGAACGAAAAAAGCGATTTGATAAGGATAAATTTCTCGCAAGATTTGAAAAAATCATGCCCATTATAAATGCTATAGAGAAAAAGACTCCGTTTGATGAGCTTGCTCTAGAGGGGATGATTTTAAAAAAGAAGCTGGTAGAAAAGAATGAGTTAACCGAAGATGATATTGGGCTTGCATACGACACGCTTATTCACGGCGATTTCCATAATTATAATGTTTTTTTTGATAGTGAAGGGAAGATAACCGCAGTTTTTGATTTCGAGAAGACATCAAGGGCGCCGAGAGTGTTTGAGCTCATTCGTGCAATTGATTTTATCTGCTTTGAAGGTTCATTTGAACTTGAAAATTTTCGAAAAGCAAGAATATTCTTGAATGCATATAGAGAAAAGTATCCAGTAAGTAAGGAGGAATTCAAAAAGGGAATGCTCATGTACTACCTGACACAAATGCATAGTTTGTGGATTGAAGAAGTTCACTATGTAAACGGTAGTAATCGCGTTGATCAGTTTTTGTCGAATAAGCTCACAGCGCTCACGTATCTCAAAGATAACTTAGATGAATATTGCGAGAAGTTACTGGAATAAATTAAGTTTTTCATCGAAAACATACTTTATGTATTAAAAAAACCTCACGAAGAAGTAAAACTTCTTCGTGAGGTTTGTGCGAACGTTACATGGTTCTTACCCGAGTAGCACCTACCCATTCGTCGTTTCCCGACTTAGGGTATTCGTACCATCCACGAGCACACCAGATGTCCACCTTGTGGCAGAACGCTGCGAGTTCGTTCATTACTCGATGCTGACTGGTGTAGTCAGCGAGCTCACCCTCGACATACGTGAAAGCGTTGTACTGATCAGGGGTGAGTACGA
Organism: Parcubacteria group bacterium; assembly: GCA_046597175.1. GTDB lineage: Bacteria > Patescibacteriota > Minisyncoccia > Phycocordibacterales > Zambryskibacteraceae > CAYLHJ01. Next base: position 2,421 of record JBKJKY010000030.1, on the reverse strand, counting down.
GCCCGTAGCTCTCGAGTTTACGCTCCCTAAACTTCCTGAAGTCTTCTTTCTTGGCGAAATTCGGGTGGTTCGATGCTACGCGCTCCGAATTCACTAATATTCGCCATGGTTTTTCGAGATCATGGAGGAAAAAGACTAGTAATGCATCTGACAAAGAAAAAGGTAGTGGCCGACAAAACGCTTTGTCAAAAGCATAGAGGTGATGTGCATAATTCATTCCATCAGTAACGTGGTCGATGTAGCCACCGTCCCAGGTTTGATGGTTGTGCGTAGATCCTCGTGCTTGCTCAAACAGCATGCGGTTATCCGTGAGGATTGATCGACATATGCCTTTGTTCGGCTCATCAATAAGATCGATGAGGGATTCAATCGGCTGATAGTCGAGCGTGAGCGATAGTGACAGCGTACTCATCGGTACTCTCCAGTGTTAAAGGGCTATTCACAAAGTATCATATAAAGTATTCTGCGCCTACTTTGTGCAATCATTTTCTACGAAAAAAGGTCACGCAAACATCGCGTGACCTTTTGTTTTGAGGCTGGACTCGTGAAATTCGTTAGTCCACGGACCCAACTTCGAAAATACCGTTTTCTTCCTGGTATTTGCTCATTAATCTACGTACATCGTCGATTGATTTGGCAATCACCGCTTGTACCAGTTTACCTTCGGGTTTTTGATCCCGTCGAATTGGCTTCTCGGGATACCCCCAAACTTCTGCATACATTCCAGGGCTTTCGCTCAGAAAAGAGTCATCCACTCGGTACAATCTGCATTCGTGTGTGCCTGGATCGGTGGCTGAAACGTGCCACGGAGAAGGACCCAATTCAGAGAGGATGATGAAACGGGGAGGCTCAAATCCGATCACCTGAGCCACTTGTTGGACGCAATGATTGTAGTGCGACGCCTCTGACTCCCCGAGCTCAACTGTCTCGCCTGCATGGAGCAGTAGGAGTCCAATGTTTGAGAGTGCGTTTCCAGGACTCATAGATCGAGTGAAAGCGCGAACATTCCTTTCGAGTCTGACAGTCCGAGTTGCGTTGATGGTCATGACAATCTCCGTATGAGGTTTCGTGTACACGTCCATTTATGAAAATACTACGTTTGTGTGTGGTAAGTCAATTTTTAAAATTATTGAGTTTGATTCTTTGGTGTATTTTGCTATTCTGTGCTTCTATGGCCCTACGCCCTACGGTTAGGACAAGGCCTTCGAGAGGTGAAACGCGAATACCTGGAGCTTTGGACCTTTGATAGTTTTTATCAGTTAGCGAAATAAAAACAGAAAAGGTGTACAGCTCCTGTAAGGAGGAAATCAGGTTAAAATATATTATGTGCTACATGGCCCTATCGTCTAACGGTTAGGACAAGGCCTTCTCAAGGCTTAAATCAGGGTTCGATTCCCTGTAGGGTCACCAGAAAACAATCCGCATAAGCGGATTTTTTCGTGACCTCAAATAAAGCATAGCTTTATGTCAGGGAATCGAAAGGGCTCTCGGTTTACGGTTGCAGTAGCAACTGTCGAGAGTCCCGTTTTGCACGGCAGAGCATATGATGCGGTAATACACAAAAATAAAGCATCCTTGACCAATTCAAAAAAATATGTATTATAAAAACCCATGACTACAAATCGTAATCAAATGAATATCGGAAACACAGGCCAGAAGAAGGCATCTTCTTTTGCTGTGCTTTCTACCTACATGTCTACGATTCTTGTAGACCGATTACGCTGCGCTGTAAGTATTTAATTCAAACTTCTTGAATACTTGAAACGCCGCGTACATCGCGGTGTTTTTTGTTCTTTACCATATTCATCATACACATCCACACGAATGGAGGGCACTGTGCACGAAAACGCATCCCAAAATCCACTCCTCTATCTTTTCACAAAGATGTGGAAGTACTCAGAGGGGAATCGGAAACGAATTCTGCAATTCTGGTCTATGTTTGTAATGGCAAATGGGATCACACTTTTTTGTGAACCGCTTGTCTTTGCGAAAATCATGGATGTTATCCAGAAGGAGGGGATATCGAAAGATAACTTCGCTACTCTTGTTGGGCTACTCATACTGACTGTCGTTATTGAAATAGCCTTCTGGGCATTTCATGGCCCCGCACGGCTTATGGAGCGCAGAAATGCATTCCTGGCCAGGCTGAGCTACCGAAAGCATCTCTTGCTTGGAGTCATGACATTACCAATGGAGTGGCACGTCGACCACCATTCTGGAGACACCATCGACAAGGTGGAGAAGGGGACAAGTTCGCTCTACCGATCATCCGAAGGTTCGTTCGAAATTCTGAGCGGAATTGTGCAGCTCATCGGAAGCTACGCGATGCTTGTCTACTTTAGTCCTTCATCGGCCTACATTGTACTTGCAATGGTGTGTCTCACCGCATGGATTACTATGCGTTTTGACACAGTCATCGTC
>JBKJKY010000009.1:0-5395 GCA_046597175.1 Parcubacteria group bacterium | reverse complement strand
CCTCCTGCGTATCCTGGATCAACCTTGCTCACACCCTTCAGCATTTTGAACACTGCTTCAGTGCACCAAAAACATCCTCCACCAAATACTGCAACTTCTGTGTTTGTATTCATGAGTTTAGATTAGTGACTAATTATCCGAACGTAAATGTAAATGCTTGAAGTCCGGGAGAAGAAATGATGAATTCAAGAAGATGATCTCCCGTACTACTGTCTTCAATAATACTATAGAGTCGATTGTTGCTCACTGTGATGTAGCTCTTACCATTTTTGTAGAATACATCTTTTCCTTTTACACTTGCATCAATCGGTTTGCTATCGCGGAGCACTTCAACGTCCATACTTGTCTTACTTCCCGCAACGAAGTACACATTCTTAGCTTGGTATCGATAATCAATTCTGTTTGATCCCACACTTGGTGTTCCAACATCTACTCCGCTTTCTGCGTATTCAGGGACGATATTCCACTGCCCAAGGAGATAGAGTTTACTTGGTAAAATTGTAAGTGGCTCGGTGAGGTTTTGCACACCAGTACTGTTTGAGGCTCCATTTGCGAGACTCACATTGCGCAGTGATCCAAAATAAGTTTCTGGGCTCATTGCACCACCTGTAAGGGGAAATTCTTTCGTCAGTGAACTATCGATACTACCTGAAATTCCAAGAACCGACATGCGTTCTTTGAGAAGGTCTTGTATCTTTGCTTCAGTTTCTTCGTAACTTCCTTCACCAATGTGGTCGTAGACGATATACCCATCTATATCAACGAGGTATTTGTGTGGCCAGTATCTATTTTGGTAAGCATTCCATGTAGAGAAATCATTATCGAGCACGATAGGGAATTTGATACCAAACTTTTCAACTGCAGCTTTCACGTTGTCATAATTCTTTTCAAATTCAAATTCTGGTGTGTGAACACCAATAATGACAAGTCCTTTACTTTCGTATTTCGTATACCAACTATTGAGGTAGGGAAGTGTACGCTGACAATTAATACAGCTGTATGTCAGAAAGTCGACGATGATTACCTTTTTCCCAATGTAATCTGCTATTTTAATCGATTTTCCATCTGTATTAATGAATCCGTCCGGTGTGGTGATTTCTTTTGCTAGTTGGTATTTCTTTGCTTTCTCTGCCTGCGACATGTACGACATTTTGTTTGTCGTTTGGGCATTCTTTACCACAGGTGCTGTATCTGCTTTGGTCGTTTCACTATTTAGCATGTTTGTATCCGGCGTAGGAGCCTCTGCACGTGGCATAATTGTTTCAACTGGTGCAGATGTGCTGTGACTCGCAGTTTGTGAGTTGATGAAGTAGATAGCTCCTCCAATTGCAATAAGTGTGACAGCGAGAATAATATTTTTTGTGTACATATATTATCGAAGGATTATGTTGTTAAGAAAACCAAAGTTCGCAATGAACGCTAGCTTTTGCGTAAAGATAAGAATACCGAGGAGTAATAGAATAACTCCGAAGATGATATTGAGATATCGGAGTCCAACCACATGCTTGTTGATAAAGTTCGTCGCTTCACCCGTAAACGCTCCCACAAGAAGGAAGGGAAGCCCGAGCCCAAGTGCATAGGTCAGGAGTAGGAAGAACGCCGATCCAGGAGCTGTAGCTGCGAGACCAAGGATAACGCCGAGAGCTGGCCCGACGCACGGTGTCCATCCGGCGGCGAATGCTAAGCCAAAGAGGAATGAAGTTGCATAGCGAGACTTGAATTTGGTTTTGACTCCAAATTTATATTCCTTTTCAAGAAATGGAATTTTGATGAGACCTACAAGATAGAGTCCGAAGAAGATAATCATTACTCCTCCGATTCGGGAGAGCCACGTTTGAACTCCATACGCAATTCCGGAGAGGAGTGTATTGAGAAGCACCCCAAGGAGCGCAAAAACAACAGAGAATCCGAGCACAAAGAAAACGCTATTGATAAAAATCTCTTTGCGCTTCGATCCTTCACCTTCGGTGCTCGACCCAGCAAGGTATGCGAGGAATCCAGGGATAATTGGAAGCACGCACGGAGCGAGAAACGAAACGAGCCCACCAAGAAACGCACCAATGAGTAAACTTTCTGTCATGAAAAAATATATTATTACTAATTACTGTCATAAGTATATGTAGAAAATACCTGATGTCAAGCTGGCTTTACATCAGAAAAACGGAGATGTGGGGATAGTGCTATGAGTTTCGGTCAGACCAGACACGTGCTGCGATTTTTGAGAGAATCATGACAATCAGCGTCCCTGGTAGCCAGATATCAATCGAGTGAGTGAGACTTTGGGTAATGATTCCGGTGATGAGCACAATAGATCCGGTGAGGAACGCTACGCGCCCGGCATACATACGATGCGCGCCCTCACGTTCATCGTTTGCGCGTTCCTTCATAATGAGTGATGCGAAAAGTCCAAAAGCACCGAGTGCAAGCGCTACGATCGTCATGTGTACCATGCTTGGCATCCAAATGTGGAATGGATTTGCAAGAAGGCAAAGGAGTGCGATGAGCACAACTGATACGGTTATTTCTTTGATGTTACGATTTGTCATGGGAAATTTTGAAAATCTTTTCAAGTGGCGTTTTAAAAAATTCTGAAATCTTGATTGCAAGCATCACCGATGGGGTGTAGTTGCCCTTCTCAATAGCAATAATAGTCTGCCGGCTGACGCCTACATGACTTGCAAGTTCTTCTTGGGTGACTGATTGCTCCGTGCGGAGTTTTTGCACGGTATTGCTGATATATTCTCTCATAATTACAGGTAGTATACACCTCTTTTCTAGTATGTCAAGCTAGCTTTACATACTAGAAAAGTTTTAAGCAATTAGTTTTAAGTTTTAAGTGGATAACATAGAAAAAGAGGACAGAAAATTATAGAGAATGTATGCAGATGATACACATTAAAATCCTCAGTAATGTGCCTTTACTTAAAACTAAAAACGTAAAACTGGCTGTTTGCTATTGCTCTTTGCTATAATGCCCCCATGTCACTCGCGCTCTATCGCAAATATCGCCCTCAGGGATTCTCTGATGTTATTGGCCAAGATCATATTGTCAGTGTTATTGAAGGAGCCCTCAAGCTCGGTAATGTATCGCACGCATATCTTTTTGCTGGATCACGTGGGACTGGCAAGACTTCGATTGCTCGTATTATCGCAAAAGCACTTGGCACAAGCGTCAATGACACCTATGAGATAGACGCAGCTTCCAATCGCGGTATCGATGATGTGCGAGATATTCGTGAGTCGGTACATACCTATCCATTTGAGTCGAAGTATAAGGTATACATTATTGATGAAGCGCACATGCTCACCAAAGAAGCGTGGAATGCATTTCTCAAAACACTTGAAGAGCCACCAGAGCATGTAGTATTTATTTTTGCTACAACTGAACTCGAAAAAGTCCCTGAGACTGTACTCTCACGGTGCCAGGTCTTTCAGTTCAAAAAGCCGACTCGAGCTGAGCTGAAAGCTGTTGCACTTTCTATCGCACAACAAGAAGGGTTTACTCTAGATCCTGCATCAGCTGAGCTCATCGCGCTCCTCGGTGATGGATCATTCCGCGATACACAGGGAATACTCCAAAAGGTGCTCTCATTTTCAAAAGATAAAAAAATCTCTGCAGAAGAAGTAGAAAAGGTAACCGGTGCACCACGCTCTGCTCTTGTAAATGCTTTTGTTGAAGGGGTGTGCGTCAAAGACTTGCCGAAGGCGCTCGAAGCGTTGAGCAAAGTTACGGAGCACGGAAGTGACATGAAAGTGTTTCTGAAACTCGCACTGCAGAAAATGCGGTACGGACTTCTTCTCAAGGTTGCTCCTGAAATGGAAAAAGAAATTGCAAAAGAAATTTCTGCGGATGATATATCGCTCCTTAAAACTCTGAGCACAAAAGAGGGGAATGCACTTTCCTCAAACACACTCCTCGAGCTTCTGTCCGCATATGACGGAGTCGGTCGTGCCTATGCACCAGAGCTTCCAATTGAGCTGGCACTTGTTAATCTCCTCGGCGATAAAAAGGTGTAAGACATATAAAAGAAAACCCACCGCGAACTGCACGGGAGGTTTCCTGTGCGTTCGTGGTGAGTCGGTTGACTACTTCTTGTAGTAGTCAATGATGTTGATGATAACTGCAATGGCGAGTGTGGCCACACTCATTGATCCGAGCGACCCCACAAACATCATGGGTGCGATGTCTCCAAATTGGGGGTCCTCTTTCTTTGCAATTCTGAGAAACAGAAGCAGCGAGGTTGCTCCAAAAAAAATTGCGAGCCCAAGCCAAATGTACCAGTTCTGTGCGATGAACGACATGTTCTTCTCCGGTTTGTGGGGATCAGGCCTCTTCCTAGATTCTCATTTGAATCCGAACACTTGATATGGTTAAGGAATGAAAAAAAGAAAAACTTCTCGCATCTTTCACAGAGCGATCGATATGAAATTAAAATACTTCTCGATAAAGGATACTCGCAAAGAGAAGTTGCACGATGCCTGAAGAGAAGTAATTCAAGCATCTCGGATGAGATTAAACTTGGTTCGGTGAAAGGCGTATACGATCCCGAGAAAGCTCACCATAAAGCATATGTGAGGCGGTGGCAGAGTAAGTACCAAGGAATGCATATCGTGGAGGATCCGGAACTCAAAAAGTTTGTTGACACACTGCTTCTCGACGACATATCCCCCGAAGCGGTTGCAGGGAGAATTCGGGAACGAGAAAAAGACCTTGTCGGTGTATCAAAAGACAGCATATATCGATACATTGGGAGCATCTATGGGAGAAAAGTCGAGGCAAAAAGAAGAAAGAAAAAATACCGAAGACGCAAGAGGTGTGCCGTACACCCATCTCTTCTTGGTCGAACCTTCATCGACACAAGACCCATGTATATCAACAGAAGAATGAGATACGGGGATATGGAAGCGGACTTCATTGTATCGGGAAAAGGAGGGACGGGAATACTTCTTGTGGTTGTTGATCGGAAGTCAAGAATTGTCTTTCTCGAACTCATTCTTGAGGTGAGTATTGAGGCTGTGCATCAAGCTTTTTTGTGTATTAAAAAGAAATACTCAGAAATGACAACCCTCACTCTCGACAATGATATCTTGTTTCGCAAACACAAAGAACTCGAACTAATTCTAAAAGTTAAATTGTATTTCTGCCACCCGTATCATTCATGGGAAAAAGGTACCGTCGAGAATGCAAACAAGTATATTCGAAGAGACATACCTAAAGGATCTGATCTTTCCAAGCTTCCCCATTCTTTCATTGCCCATCTTGAAAAGAAACTCAACCGAAGACCGATGAAATGTTTAAAATACAAGACCCCGCAAGAGATTCTTGATGCGGAGAGACGAAAAAAGAAGCATTGAGTGCTTCTTGGAGGTGTTCGGATTGAGGCCTTCTTCTAGG
>JBKJKY010000077.1:0-9667 GCA_046597175.1 Parcubacteria group bacterium | reverse complement strand
AGTCAAAACTTCTACGGAAAACATGCGTCGGACTTAACCATTACTGAGTCAGCATATATGGCGGCACTTCCCCAAGCTCCTACCTATTACTCTCCCTATGGACTCCACAAAGATAAGCTCGAGGATAGAAAAAATATTGTTCTCAGTGAAATGAGGAAGGATAATTTTATTTCGCAGTCAGAATATGACTCTGCGATAAAAGAAACTGTTGTCTTTAAACCAAAACAGTCTGGTGGAATCAAAGCCCCTCACTTTGTATTCTACGTTATCGATCAGCTGAGCCAAAAATATGGGGATGACATGATTCAAACAGGAGGATTGCGGGTAAAAACAACTCTTGATTATACTCTTCAACAAAAAGGTGAAGGGATTGCGAACAAATTCGCCCTCCAAAACAAGAAAAATTTCAACGCAGAGAATGCTGCATTTGTTGCTATTGATCCAAAAACTGGTGGAATCCTGACTATGGTTGGATCTCGAAATTATTTTGATAAAGAGATTGATGGAAATTTCAATATCGCAACAGCAAAAAGACAACCGGGTTCAACATTCAAACCGTTTGTATATGCTGAGAGCTTCGTAAAAGGATATACCCCTGAAACCGTTGTCTTTGACGTTAAAACACAGTTCTCAACGAACTGCGCACCGGAGAACCTCAGCAGTAGTAATGGATGCTACTCGCCAGAAAATTATGATTTAAAATATCGTGGCCCAATCACCCTTCGCAACTCTCTTGCCCAATCAATCAACATCTCGTCAATCAAGGTCCTCTATCTTGCGGGACTCAACGACTCACTCAACTTAGCGAAAAAAATGGGTATTACTACACTCGGAAATAGTGGTCAATACGGCCTAACACTTGTTCTCGGAGGTGGTGAGGTGACTCCACTTGATATGGTGAGTAGTTATTCGGTATTTGCAAACGAGGGGGTACGAAATCCGTATGTCTCTATTCTTGAAGTAAAAGATAGTACTGGCAAAATTCTTGAAGAATACAAAGAAAATCCTACTGAAGTGCTCCAGAGAGATAGTGCGCTCAAAATTTCAAGTATTCTTTCCGACAATGTCGCCCGTAGCCCTGCATATGGACAAACATCTGCACTTTCTTTTGGAGAAAGAGATGTTGCGGTTAAAACAGGAACAACAAACGACTACAAAGACGCCTGGATTATTGGATACACCCCGTCAATTACTCTTGGTGCTTGGGCAGGAAACAACAATAACACTCCGATGGAGAAAAAAGTTGCTGGGTTTATTGTTGCCCCAATGTGGAGAGCGTTTATGGATGAAATACTCAAAACAGTTCCTGTTGAAAAATTCCCCGCCCCTCCCGTTGAGGATTCGTTTGATTTAAAACCTGTTCTTCGGGGACACTGGGAAGGTGGCATATCGCAAAAAGTTGATACACTCTCAGGTAAGCAGGCGACACAGTTTACTCCAAGAGAAACAACAAAAGAAATCTTGACGGGCGGAGTCCACACCATTTTATATTGGCTGGACAAGAATGACCCTCGTGGACCCGCACCCCAGAATCCTCAGAAAGATCCTCAGTTCAATGCTTGGGAATATGGAGTTTCAAGATGGCTTCAAAATCAAAACTACACCCCTCCACAAACCGAGAATATTCCTACCGAAACCGACACTGTTCATACGGCGGACTCGCAACCAAAAATATCACTATCGCTTGATTCAAGTGGGTATATCGTAAACAACCCAATTACTCTTTCTCCGGTGTTTAGTACTTCATTCCCGATAAGTAAGGTTGAATATAATATTGATGGAATTCCAGTCGGTGAGTCGGCGCTGAGTCCTTTTTCACTCACCTTCGTACCTGAAAGCTCTGGTATACTTGTTGGAAACCACATACTGAAAGTTACCGTAACTGATAGTGTGTACAACCGAGCAAGTGTTGAACAACAGATTACTATCGTATCTCAGTAATCGAAGTGAGCCCTTCTTTTTGGAGTAAGGATACTATTTTTTCTTTTGAGAGAAAAATTTTATTCTTGAGAAGTGGACTAGTAGAAAGAAAGATTATTTTACCTTGTATGGTAATTTGTGAATCAAGAATATCTACACCATACAGATCTTTGAAGACTTTTTGAATAACCCGTATTTCACTCGTTTTATCGAATAAAACCTTTTTAAACCGGATAAGGTAATCGGAAAGGTTCTTCATGGGACTACTTGTTCATTGGCATCACAATGTACTGAAATGTTTTGTCAGAAATTCCTCGGATAAGTACTGGCCGGCTGAGTCCTTGAAATGAGAGGGATAGACTGTCTGAGTGTATTGATTGAAAGCAGTCAATAATATATTTGTAATTAAAACTAATCGTAAGGTCTTCCCCTTTGAGTACTGCTTCGAGAGAATTTTTGTTCTCCCCAATAGTAGAGTTCTTTGTTGCGAGTTCAAACAACTTCTCTCCAGGGATTACCCTCACAATAATTTGGTTGAATGTATCTGAGAAAACATTGGAGAGTTTGAGTGCTTGAATTAAGTCTTGCTTGAGAAGAACCACTTCCGTTTTAAATTCCTTTGGAATAATTTGTTTGTAATCAGGGAAACTTCCATCTATAACCCTCGACACGAGGTACATCCCTTCATATTCAAAAGCTATTTGATTTGTATCAAAATGAATTACTACTTCATTTTTCATAAGATCGAGGGAACGAATAATTTCTGGAACGTTTTTATAGGGAATAAGTACACTTCCAAAATCTTTACCTTTTTTCACTGGTATTCGTTTTTCTGCGAGTCGAAATGAGTCCGTTGCAGCAAACACAATACTTTCCTCCTCAGAATATACATACACACTCGAGAGTTCCGGCTTCATACTGGTAACCGCTGCGCTGTACCACACACTGCGGAGCCCTTGGACAAACACTGATGGATCGACTGAAATAGTCTTCTTTGATTCAACACGAGGAATGAGCGGAAATTCATCAGCAGGAAATGTCTTCACTGATGTTGTACTAGTCTTCGTAGAACACATCATAATACCCTCTATAACCTCGCAGGTGACGCGTTCATCAGATAGATTGGATAAGAGACCAACGAGGATATTTCCCGGCACTACAACGCTTCCTTCCTCAAATACTTTTACTGCAATATGAATTTCAATACCGAGGTCGAGATTTGTTGCTCGCAAGGTTAGTCCACCATTTTTTGCATCAAGAAGAATACAAGAAAGAATTGGGAGTGTAAGATTCTTTCCCGTTACCTTCTCAACGAGCATCACCGCGTTTTGAAGTTTTTCTTTTACACATTCTATTTTCATATTCTTTATATAAATTTATTACTACTATTAATACTGTGTATAACGGGAAAACTTGTAAAAACCTTTTGTTTGAGCCTTCAAATAAGAAACGCTCTGGGGATAGTAATGGAGATAAGGGCTGTTGCTGTGAATAACTTTTCTCTTTTTCATATTTTTTATTATTTTTATCCTTTCTTGTTCCCACACTATCCACAACCTCTACACAATCATTGTTCGAAGTTGATTTATCTCCTGACCTAAAATGGAATCAGTTTTTAAATCATTCTTTATCTTCTCGCATGAGTGGATAACGGTCGTATGGTCTCTCCCTCCCATTTTCTGACCTATCGATGGATATGAAATGCTAAAATCCTCTCGCAGAATGTACATTGCCACTTGGCGGGGTTTGATAATTTCCTTACGACGAGTTTTTTCGTAGATTGTTTCCTCTTCTATTTGATAGAAATCAGCCACAATCTTTACAATCTCTTTCACAGAAATTGATTTTTTTGGTTTCGCACTCGCTTTGATGTAGTTTCTAATTTCGTTTACCGAGAGTTCCCTTCCCTTTAGCTGTGATTGGCAGATGATGATGTTTAGTGCACCTTCAAGATCTCGAATGTTTCCGTTTACCGTATCGGCAAGGAAGTTAAGAATTTCTTCCGTAAGGTGCACACTACTCAAGAGTGCTTTGGCTTTCAAAATTGCTGCACGTGATTCGTGATCTGGCGCAGGAATATCTACTGTCATTCCAGCCCCAAAACGACTCTTCAAACGGTCTTCAATACTTGGAATGAGGTTTGGATGCTTATCGGAAGAAAAGATGATTTGCTTATTGTTGTCATAGAGTGTGTTGAACAGATGAAAGAGTTCTTCCTGAGTCTTTTCTTTTTGAGAGAGGAATTGAATGTCATCCATAATAAGAACATCATATTTTCGGTACTTCTCCTTTACTTGGTTAATCTTTCCTGTTTGAAGAGCAGAAACAATGTCAGAGGCAAATCGTTCAGAAGTTACATAGAGAACTTTCTTCTCCTTGTGAGTGTTCTTAATGTAGTTTCCGATTGCCTGGATGAGGTGAGTCTTTCCGTGCCCGGTATTTCCATAAATAAAGAGCGGATTGTAGAGAATGCCAGGATTTTTAATTACCGCTTGTGAAGCAGCATGCGCAAGTTCATTGAAGGGTCCAATGATAAAACTTTCGAACGTGTATCGTGGATTTAGGTTGTCATCCTTGTTTACATAGTGGTCACTGAGAGGTAGCTCTCTGTTTGGCGGCGCAACAAAGCTTCCTTCTTGGTTTTTGGAGATCTCACGAGGTCTGCCGTCATCCTTTGAAACGACGTACTCAATCGAGTGGATGTGAGGGGTTGAGGTGCGAATGTGACGCAGGATCGTATTGTGGTACTTATTGAGAAGCCACTCCTTCACAAATGCGTTCGGCACCGATAGGTGAATTGCACCTTCTTCGTGCCGGAGAATATAGGTATCTTTAAACCAAGTTTGAAAACTGGCCTTTGAGACATTGAGTTCCATTTCGACAAGCACACTATCCCAAAGTTGTTTTTTATCCATAGGTAATATCAAAAATTATTTTCTTCCTTAGTAGTATATACCCCACCTGAAATTTAAGAACTTGCCCCTACCCCCTAAATATGTTGATAGGTTGTGTACAAGGTGGGGACAGTGAAAAAAGTTTTAAGAAGACCCAGTTTTAGGTTTTTAGTAGAATGCAAGAAATATAAAACCCTCACTTTTGTGTTTTTCTTAAAACTAAAAACTAAAAACTTATAACTTAAAACTAGCTTCCTGTCTTGCATAAACCAATCTCTGTGCTAATATGCCTAGAACTATGTCTCAAACATACCAACCAAAAAAGCGAAAGCGAAGCCGAAGTCACGGCTTTTTGAAGCGTTCAGCTACTCCTGGAGGAAGGAAGACCCTAAAGCGTCGCATGCAAAAAGGGCGAGCAAAGCTCTCTGTGTAATAGGAATCTCCCATGTTGCCAAAAAAACAAAGAGTTTCCAAAGACCTCTTCCCTGCACACAATAGCCCAAAACAATCAGTTTCTGGACCTTTTTTCTCTATTTCGTATACAAAAATGGAGGGGCCTGCTCGGGTTAGCGTTGTGGTCTCAAAAAAAGTTTCAAACAGTGCGGTAATTCGAAACACAGTCAGGAGAAGAGTGTATGAGGCAATACAGCCTTGTTTAACCCCTAAATCTCCTGGGATTGTAATTATATATGCCAAAAAGCCGGTAATTTCAGTAAAGTTCAATGATCTTACCAAGGAGCTCACTTCCCTGCTTTCAAAAACATCCTTTGTGTTTGATAAGAGCGCCCCGGCATAGTACTATTGCTCTCATGATTGCCTTTTTTCACGCTGTTTGTTACCAACCGCTCTACAATGGGCTTATTTTCCTCATCAGCTTACTTCCGGGTTTTGATCTCGGGATTATTGTTGTGCTATTTACTATTATTATAAAACTCATCCTCTTCCCTCTTTCCCAAAAAGCGAGTGTCACCCAGGCTCGGATGAAGGAAATTGAACCAGAGCTTTCGGCAATTAAACTTACCTATAAGGACGACACCAAGCTCCAGGCAGAAAAAACCATGGAAGTGTACAAAAAGAACAAGGTCAATCCATTCTCGAGTGTCCTTGTACTCCTCATCCAGCTTCCGATTATCTTCTCGCTCTACTATGTGTTTTTGAAATCTGGCCTCCCAGGAATTAACGAGGGACTTATTTATTCATTTACCCCAAGGCCTGGAGTGATTAATATGCATTTCCTTGGTCTTATCGATATTGGTCACAAGAGCGTTGCCCTCGCGGTACTCGCAGGTGCGACGAGTTTCATTCAAGCAATGTTTGCCATGCCGGCACCAGGGCCCGTAAAGGAGAATCCAAGTTTCCAAGATGACCTCGCTCGGGGAATGAGTATGCAGATGAAATACGTGCTCCCGGTGATCATTTTCCTCGTATCACTCTCCATTTCTGGCGCTGTAGCTCTATATTGGACGACAAGTAACCTATTTACTGTCGCGCAGGAACTCTATTTGAAATCAAAAAGAAAGAAAGCACTTCTCTCTGTATAAAACAAAAACCCCGCCATTTGCGGGGTTTTTGTTAGTTATTCAATGGAAGAACCCAGAGCGATAAATCCTTTTTGTTTTGGAATGAAACGAGTCTTCCGTCCGCACTCGCCTCTAGGTTAATTACATCAATCCCCTTTCCGTCACCATCAGCAATTTCAATTTGAGTATTTTGATTTCCATCAACTTCGTTTGTTTCACTTGTCGCGTCTGCGGTGATGATGACATCGTCAAAGCTTGTTATGCCCATATACCAAGAATCAGGAAGGTTTACACTGCTCATATTTTTTGGAACACCACACACATATCTTGTTGATGCTATCCAGGTACACTTCTCAGGTAACGTTGAAAACGGAGCTATAGTTTTCTTTTTCTGTAAAATGTCATAGGTGGAAAGTGTTACAAAGTTTTGTATTGACTCTGAATAGAGAATGGTTTTGCCGTCAGGTCCTCCCTTTATGGTGAGACCTCGTATATGAGAAAGAACAGGAATAAATGATCCATTTTTTGTGTTCAGGGTATATAAGTACCCATCAGCATTTGTTGAAGCCTTGGTTGTTAGTAAAACAGTATCCCCACCTGGCCAACTTGAAATCCATTCGTTTGTAGGGAACTTCCAAATCTCTTTTCCATTTTTTCCTTTTTTGTCAGCAATGAATCCTGAAATACCTAAATAAGTCTTTTTGAGATAGAAAGTAAAATCTTTTTTTGGAGAAAAGGAAATTGAAGTAATGTCATCAGGGATATATTCACCCGTCACCTCTCTCAGTGAGTCAACTGTTGAGCTCCCTGTACTACTTGCGATTGTTCCGCCGTAGCTTGATATCAGGTCACCTTTGATTGTTTGCGCAATAAATGAATTCCCTTGGAGTCCCCAAACTGCATTGTGTGCTTTTGGAATGGTTGTGTTGGTGAGGCGCTTCTTTGAGTTTGAGAGAGAGTCATACTCATAAATGTTTCCTGTTGCGCGATCCATAAAACGTACGAGCGTTGTGCTCCCCTGCGTTAGCATTATTGATCCTGAGACTGGTCCATCAGATATTTTGCGAAGACCATTTTCCGCTACCAACACTCCCTCGGAGCTCGTATTAACCACTGGGTTATTGGGTGGTGTTACCGGCCCGACCTCGGTATCACTTCCTCCGAGCCCAAACGGAAGAAGGTTTCGGACTTTTGATGTTCCCGGAGCGTCTTTTTGAAGGAAAAAGTATATTCCTATCCCAAGGAGAAGAAGGACGACGATACTCGAGATGATAATAAGGAGTTTTTTATTCATATACATTAAAAACAAACATGAAAATGGGGCGCGTTACCCGCAATTTGTTCATTTACATATAAACCACCTGCAAAGTAGTATCGTTCACTTCCCACACTACACGGAGGAGGAGAAGGAATAGGGCCCGTTACTTTATACTGCGGGCTATTTTGGAAAAAAACAAGCGTTCCTCCGCCAAGGCTGATATCGACCACATCCCCACCTCTTTTATGTTTAGTGTTGTTCAAACTCTCTACGGGTGATCGGTTTCCATGGGCCCAGTACTCAGTTCCGCCTGTAATTGTGACTATGCAATTACATTTTTCTTTAAGCTTAACGAGACCGTTTAATACCGTACTTCCTATTCCCGTAAGTGAGGTACAGTTACTCTGCCCGACAGTAAGACAGTTAGCTTTGTTTACTGCGAGGGTATTTTTTACCGAAGTTCTCTCTGCTTCGTCACTCGGCCAAACTCCCCCTGTTGCCGGAGCACCAGTACCCGGTGTACCAGTGGTAGGTGTTGAAGTTGGAATTGCTGGGAGCGCTACTTGTCTCACATTTAGATTAAATGAAAGCAGAGACGGACTGATGGTGGAAAGAATTGCGTACGATCCAATAACGAGAATGAGGCCAATAATTGCGTTGTTTATCCTCTCTTTCCCATCCTTCTTACCCCCGAGAGATTCACTTGTTATATATTCCACTCCCCCAAATACAATCATAAGAACTGCAAGCACTCCCGCGACTCCAATAGAGAGCTTATACACCCCCGGAATATAGGAATTGAGATCAGTTGTGCTGGTCCCTGCTTTGTTTGTTCCTGGGAGTGAGACAAGTGGAGTGTAATCAACACTTCTTTCTTCAGCTCTGAGGACATCCACACCAGACAAAAACATCACAATGGATAGAGCGAGAATTGCTGAGGCTTTTTTAATACGTTCGAGGTTCATTATTGTGAAGAAAGGTTAATTTGCAGTCTGCTTTGTGCGTTCTGAGAGGAGTTTTCTTTGTTGATAATCTGGACACCTAGAAGTGAGGCGCCAGATCCTTGTGATTCATTCCTCAGAGTAATGACACTCTTGTTCCCTGTTGCTGATACTGGATCACTATTTACCGTCCAATTGAAATCTAGAAGGTTAAACGGATCAGTATCACCAAAAAAATATGGACTACCCGTTATAGAAATCTCAGTATCTTTCATGGTGACTGTATTACTAAGCGCTGTATTAAATAGTGTACCAAAAAGTGGGTGGTTCTCGTAAAATACTATTTTTGGATTCTGCGGGTCTATATCGACACTACCGAGACCTTGAAGTGAGCCGTCTTGGGTACTTACAGAAAGCAAGAGCTTCTGTTTGCTTCCCAAAATATCACCAAAGACCGTGATGGTGTGTTTACCATATCCAGACTTCGACAGAAGTGGATTCCCATCTAAGGTCCATGTGTACACAAGATTCTCTTTTGGGATTCTTTTTCCTTTACTGATAAAATCCGGGAGCGCAGATGCGGTGAGACTTGCTTGGTCGGAAAAGAGCGCCTTTCCTTCATAAAGGGGTGGTGTGTAGGTGTTCGCTTGCCAGATGATCGCAACATCTGTCGGGGTGAAGGTTAGGGTTCTTGAAAAAGTTCGGGCATTGCGGGGAGTAATCCCAATTACTATGTTTGTTGTGACACCTACGTCACCGTTTTGGAAGGTAAATGTTGTATACCCTTCCCCCTCCGTTACCTTCTTGCCATTTACCGTCCATGAAATACGGGAAGTATTCAAATCATAGGAAAAACTTTGAATATCAATAGATACTTGCTCGTTCGCATTTGGATTTTCCGGTACTGTGGTGATGGTCAGAACTTGTTGTGCATCATTTGCCGTCATGGCTTGAGCAAACACGAGTGGTAAGTCCACCGTAAAAAGGAAAGAGAAAAGAATGAGAGCAGAAAATACTTTCTTCATTCCTATAAGTATATCAGAAAGATAAAAGGTTTTTCTGCTCTCATTCTTTTCTCTTTCCTTTTTACGGTGGACTTACCACTCGTGTTTGCTCAAGCCATGACGGCAAATG
>JBKJKY010000064.1:0-30589 GCA_046597175.1 Parcubacteria group bacterium | reverse complement strand
ATATCATTAATTCCATAAATATACAGATTCGCAGAGAACAAAAAGAATAGAGCAAAAATAAAAACCTTTGCGTCCAGAAGCTCTGACAAATGCGTAATCCCCGCAAATACTCCATAGGCAAACGGCCCGAGTTCATACACCCAAAATCGATACCTGCTAATCCGTATCACTCGACTTAGTTTCATAGACTATCAGTATACAACATATATCGCTGGTTTTAGATTGGCTCACATTATATGATAATTAGGTACTCTGAGGTTCGTGTGGAGTCAGGAGTACACTCAATTTCACGTGTATTTATCAATTTTCTATCATTAATTTATGAACATTACCCATTGGCTTATTTCTGCCCTATCAATTTTAGTAGCAGCATATTTGGTCCCTGGTATCCACGTTACATTAGTAGGTGCGCTCGTTCTAGCGATTGTATGGGCACTTATCAATGTGTTTATTAAACCAGCTATAAGTATTCTCACTTTACCAATTACTATAGTGACACTCGGCCTTTTCTCGCTTGTTATTAACGCACTCCTTATTATCCTTGCAGGAAAATTTGTCCCTGATTTTGCTGTTTCAGGATTCTGGCCAGCATTCTTCTTCGCAATCATTCTCTCAATTATTAACGCGCTCTTTGGGGTGAAGTACGGTAAAGATTAATCGAGATACGAAAAACGAATTAAAAAAACCGACTTTGCCGGTTTTTTAATTATTTAGCAAGAATACCAATCTTAAATCCATCGAGTTCACGTTCTGGCCGAGGTCGTCCTCCGTGTTGACCTTCAAATACCGATGTCCCATCTTTCCCGCAAATACTCATAATTGCCTGCTTGCCACCTGGGTGCTGGTTAATCCATGATGTGAGGTCGTACACATTACCGCGAATGCTTGTATAACAGCTGTTAGCATCTGCATGCATAGTAACGTCGGCACTTGTAAATGTCGCCTCTTTGCTTTGTACACCAACAGGAGTAGTACTTGCCACCGGCTCTACCTTACTTTGAGTTGGATTCTGATCAACGCTTTGAACTGCTAGCGAAGAAGAACGAGTAAACGCATACCCACCGATTCCAAGGAGTATTACAACACCGAGAACAATAAAATTTTTATTCATGGATATAACGGTAATTCGATACCATTCGCACTATTATACCCAGAGACCGATGCATTGACAAAATTGTCAACTAATACTATACTAGCACCTCAAACATTCTCATGCTTTCGTTTTTGAAACTAACCATTTAAAAACACATTCCTAAACGACGAAGGGCAGAATTTCGTAAAAGCCCCTATCCCCGCGCGAGAGTAATTTGTTTATACATATATGCATCCAAAACGTTCATTTAGCGCGTCTCCGAGAGGTGGCGCAACCGGAGGGCGACCTCCATTTAGAAGTGGTAGTAGACCAACAAGTAGGCCTGGCTTCGGTGCAAGTGCAAGCAGTAGACCAGCGAGACCTGGATACGCTGGTTCTAACCCAAGACCGTATGCTCGTCCTGCAGGGGCGGGACCAAGCACCGGTAGTCGATTTTCATCATCTCGTCCCCCATTTCGCGGTGGACGCCCTGGCGGATCGTCACGACCCTTTTCTGGTGGATCACGTCCGCCATTTCGAAGGTCAAGCGGTGGTGGCCGAAGCTTCAGTCAGAAGCTCGACATCAGCACGTTCATCAATAAAGCGGTAGTTGTCGAAGAGACAGAACAACGCTTCATGCCTGAACATGCGTTCAGTGACTTTGCTATTGATGAAAGACTCAAAGCAAACATTATAAAGAAAGGCTATGTCGCTCCAACCCCGATTCAGGACCGCATTATTCCACATATCTTGCATGGCAAGGATGTAGTGGGTATCGCAAACACTGGAACAGGAAAAACTGCTGCCTTCCTTATTCCCCTCATCAATAAAATTTTATTGAACCCAAAAGAAAACGTTCTCATCGTAGTTCCTACACGTGAGCTCGCTATTCAGATCGAACAAGAACTCAAAGGATTTACTCCACTTCTTGGTATGTTTTCTGTCTGTTGCGTTGGTGGTACCCCAATTGGTCCTCAAATGCGCCAGCTCAAATATCGCAATCAATTCGTTATTGGTACACCAGGGCGAATCAAAGACCTTATCGAACGAAGAAGTCTTGACCTCTCTACTACGAAAACAGTAGTGCTCGACGAGGCTGATCGAATGCTTGATATGGGATTCATCGCTGATATGAAATATTTGATGTCAAAAATGTCATCAGACCGTCACACCCTCTTTTTCTCGGCTACCATGTCAAAAGAAATCGAGGCACTCATCAGTGATTTCCTCAAAGAACCTGTTTCAATCTCAGTAAAAACTCGTGATACTTCAAAAAACATTGACCAAGACATTGTAAAAATGAAAGCTGGCCAAGATAAATTGATTGCACTCAAAGAGCTCCTATCAGGAACTGACTTTGATAAAGTGCTTATCTTCGGGCGCACCAAGCACGGAGTTGAGAAACTTTCTCAAAACCTTGGAAAGCTGGGATTCAAATCTGAATCAATTCACGGAAATAAGAGCCACGGACAACGTCAGAGAGCACTCAATGCATTCAAAGATGGAAAGGTTCAGGTGCTCGTTGCGACCGACGTTGCAGCACGAGGCCTCGATATTGCGAATGTATCACATGTTATCAACTACGATATTCCCGCAACTTACGAAGACTACGTTCACCGCATCGGAAGAACTGGTCGCGGAAACGCCGCTGGAAAGGCACTTACGTTTATTGATTAGTCTGTAAGTGTTAGCTGAGGGTTGAGAGTTTAAAATTTACACAATCAAAACACCTCGCCGTACGGCGAGGTGTTTTGCATTCTCAGTATTACCTCTTTCCTTTTGCCTATCTCCTCCTCTCGTATTTCGTAATCCGATTTTCGATATCCGTATTTCGTTGTTCCTCTTTCCTATTCCTTTTTCTTTGTTTGTTTCTGTATACACGCCTTAATAAACGCAGTAAAAAGTGGGTGCGGGCAAAGAGGCCTCGCTTTAAATTCAGGATGGAACTGTGTTGCTAAGAAAAATGGATGTACAACCTTTGGTAATTCTGCGATTTCACAGAGAAGTCCGTCTGGTGACTTCCCAGAAAATACCAATCCTTTTGTTTCTAACTTTTCTACGAAGGCGGGATTTACCTCATAGCGATGCCGATGACGCTCTGATATCACGTCTGTACCGTACGCAGTACGGGCAATACTTCTCTTTGCCAATACTGCACTATACGCACCAAGGCGCATCGTGCCACCATACTTATTTTGACTCAGAATATTTTTCTGATTGTGCATAATATCGATGACCGGGTACTTTGTTTTAGGATTTACCTCTACTGTGTGTGCGCCGGAGAGCCTTAGTACACTGCGAGCATATTCGATAACAGCAAGTTGCATTCCGTAACAAAGTCCAAAGTAGGGAATCTTTTTCTCGCGAGCATATTTGATTGCCGAGATAATCCCCTCCACTCCTGACGTGCCAAATCCACCAGGGACAATCACCCCGTCAAACCGCGAAAGAATAGAAAGCGGAACTTTTTTCGTTTCAAAATCTTTTGCATTAATACAAGTGAGCTTTGGCTTTGCACCCAGCGCGTAGGAAGAGAACTTGAGTGCCTCAAGCACCGAAATGTACACATCCGAGAGCACGAAGTCACCTGAATCAAAGTACTTTCCGACAATTGCGATATTTGCTATCTTTTTTGTCCTTTTACTCTTCGTTACGAATGCATTCCAAAGCGTAAGATCTGTTTTCTTACAACCCTTAATCTCTAAAATTTTGCAAAGAATTTCTCCGAGTTTATCTTTTTCAAAATTGAGTGGCACGTCATAAATACTCTCAACGTCTGGTGCTGAGATAACATGCTCGTGAGGAAGGTTGCAGAAGATAGCGATTTTCTCCTTTCGTTTTGTGTCGAGTGCCTGCTCACTACGTGCAATGATGATATCTGCTTGAACGCCAGCGCTGTTTAATGTTCGCGACGCATACTGTGTTGGCTTGGTCTTCATCTCTCCAATCTTCGATGGAATCGGCACATAGGAAACCATGACCACAGCAACGTCTTTCGGGTGCATACTCTTCAGCATTCGTGCCGCTTCGAGAAAAATAATATTTTGATATTCACCCACAGTTCCCCCAATTTCTACTATTGTCACATCCGCATTGGCTTTTTCTGAAGCGAGCATAATGCGACGAATTACCTCAAGTGGAATGTCGGGGACCACTTCTACGTTTTTCCCTTTATACTCAAGGTTGCGTTCTTTGCGAATGACCTCCTCATACACACGGCCTGTCGTCATATAGTTCACCCGTGAAAGATCAGTGTTTAAGAATCGTTCGTAGTTTCCCATATCCTGATCTGTCTCATCTCCATCATCAAGTACAAAAACTTCACCATGCTCCGTAGGATTCATGGTGCCAGCGTCAATATTTATATACGGATCTATTTTGAGTGCAGTAACTTTGAGGCCTTTTGCTTCGAGAATTTTTGCGATTGAAGAGGACGCGATACCTTTGCCAACTCCTGACATTACTCCACCGACGACAAAGATATATTTCCTCTGCTTCATACTATGGACAGGCTATGTGGGGTGTATAAGGAAATCCCATATAGTTATACTCTAAGATATTTTCGAACCGCAAGATAGCTTGACACCGCACCGATAACAACGCCTGAGCCCATAATCACAAGAAAGATTTGACCAAAATTATGAGTGTAGTAATTGAACACATTAATGCCAATGAAGAAGTTCTGTGTCACACCGCCGAGCCAGTACGTGAAGGGGTAAAAGAGAATAAGCGTAAATATTCCCGCAACTACGCCGTATATAGTGCCCACAACCACAAATGGTCCTCTGATATAAAACGAGCTCGCCCCTACAAGGCGCATAATAGAAATCTCCTCTCGAGAAACATAGATTGCAAGACGGATAGTATTGAGGGTAATAATGATTGAAAGAACAACAAGGATAGTGGTGAGGATTGAACCAAGTTTCTTTGCTGAGTTAATAATCTGGGTGAGCTTATCAATAGCAGCTTTATTTTGGTAATAATTCACCTTATCTACAATTGAAATACCATCTTTTGAAAGAAGGTCGTTGCCTTGGAGGAATTGTGCTATTCCTTCGTATTGTGAAGGATCCTTTGCTTTGATATTGAGTGTTGCCCCGAGTGGATTGTCGTTTAGTTCATCGAGTGCCTGGAGGGTGAGCTCATCATTTTCCCGCAGTTTTTTGAAATTCTCGAGCGCTTGTTCTCTTGATGTATAGGTCACAGACTCAACCTCGGGAAGACTCTTCAGGGTCTTTTCCACTGCGAGCACATCTTCCTCTGATGCCTTTGTAACGAAGTAGACATTGATATCTACCTTATTGCGAATTTCAGAAAGTGAAGCGTTCAAAATCGCAGAAACAAAAATTGTTGATGCGATAACAGAAAGCGTAATCAGCATTACGAGTACTGACGAAAGAGACACGAATGCGTTTCGTGAAAAGTTGAAAAACCCAGCTCGTAATATTCTTTTTACGTTAGTCCAAAGCATGATTATATTATATACCTTCCTTCCTTATCATCACGCACAACCTTCCCATTTTCCATGGTGATAACCCGCCGACCGAGTGAGTCGATCACTCCTTTATTGTGAGTGGTAAGAATAATAGTAGTTCCTAAATCGTTGATTTTCTTCAGTATCTGAACGATTTCATACGTATTTACTGGATCTAAGTTCCCCGTTGGCTCATCTGCAATAATAATGTCAGGCTGATTCACAATGGCACGAGCAATTGCCACTCTCTGCTTTTCTCCCCCAGAAAGTTCGTGAGGAAAGTTCCAAATCTTCTTTCCGAGACCTACAAGCTCAAGCACATGCGGAACATCCGATTCTATCTCTGCGTCACCACGCCCCGCTGCCTCCATACTAAACGCAATGTTTTCATACACGTTCTTGTCAGAAAGAAGTCTGAAGTCTTGAAAGACTACTCCGATACGCCTGCGATACTCCGGGATTTGTCCACGACTGAGTTTGTGAATATCGGTTGAACCAAAAAATACTTTTCCTGCGCTTGGTTTATCTTCTCCTAAAATAAGCTTAATGAGTGTTGTTTTGCCTGCGCCAGAGTGCCCCACAATTGAAACGAATTCCTGAGGGTCTACCGCAAAACTCACATCCTCAAGGGCAATCGATTCATCTGCGTACACTTTTGAAACTTTATCAAAGTAAATCATTGTTGAAAATTGAAATAAGAAACGCAGGAAAACAGAGTCGGTTTCTTTGCAGATAAGTATATCACACCGGAACCGACTACAATCCAGCCTCAGCTTCAATAAATTCGTCTAAATCCCCTTCAAGTACCGCATCGATGTTTGCGGTTTCTACATCAGTACGGTGGTCTTTTACCATTTTATACGGATGCATAACATACGAGCGAATTTGGTTGCCCCATTCAATCTGAGTACTTTTTGAAATATACATCCCCTTCTCTTTTGCAATACGTTCTTCTTCCATTCTCTTGTAAATCTTACCCATCAAAATCGCGAGGGCCTTTTCTTTGTTTTGAGCTTGCGAACGCTCCGAGGTCACGTGCGCAGAAAGATTACTTGGAATATGCACGACTCGAACCGCAGTTTCGCGCTTGTTTACATTTTGTCCACCAGGACCACCCGAGCGTGAGAGCTCAACTCGAATATCGGTTTCTGGAATATCAATCACTCCGGTTTTTTCAAATTTCGGAATTACTTCTACAAGTGAAAATGAGGTGTGGCGAAGTTGTTTTGCGTTGAAAGGTGAGATGCGGACGAGACGATGCACACCCGATTCGTTTTTGAGTGTACCGTACACCTTCTTTCCGATAATTTCGATGGTGACGTTTCGATAGCCTCCATGATCATTGGTGTTTTCATGAATAAGTGAGAATGACCAATTCTTATTTTGAATATATTTGATGTACATAGTGAGCAAGATGCTTGAGAAGTCCTCCGCATCGTCACCGCCAGCGCCGGAGAAGATTGTCATTATCGCGTCGCCATTGTCATACTCTCCTACACCATCCAATTCATCTTTGAGTTTCTGGATTTCTTTAATAGTTGCCTGCGCTTTATCTTTATCCAGCCAAAAATCCGCAGACATCATGTCTGCCTCAAGTTCTTCTATTTTTTTACTTTTTGCTTCTTTGTCCATGTGAAGCAATTATAGTCGCATTACGTATTTCGGGCAAAAGGAAAGGCGTTCAGACAAAAATCTGCCTGAACGCCCTACTGTAGGAGACTGCGAGGTTATCTAGTTGCAGACACCTCCTCAAACAGTGATTCCCTTGGGAGCGGAACCTACTCATTGTGAGAAACCAGTTTCCCGGAATCCACCACACTCAATCCAGCTGGATTTCATCCTTCCGGACGTATCCACGGTAGCTCTCTTTGTGGTTGGTACCCATGGGGTATCTAATCCCATAAAACTCCCAACCTTGCGGTGTGCATCGCAAGAAAACTACCTTGAGCATGAGCCATGCACTGCAGATCATCAATCCACATAGAAAGCGGCCAACCTCCCTCCACCAACCTCACCCGTCATCGCCTTGGTGGGCCATTACCCACACCAACTAGCTGGTAGGTGTGATGCCCGAGGGTCACTCCCCGAACTGAATTGGTTGGTATTTCGAGATTACTCCTCCAAATTTTTAAGTCAACTCTGTGAGCCGAGGGTGGGAATCGAACCCGCGTCTTTACTTTACGAAAGTAATGTTCTGCCACTGAACTATCCCGGCAAAGAAAAAGTTTTAGTATCTAGTTGCTAGCTGTCAGTTTCAAGAAACTTTATAATTTTATTCTGAGACTCTCTGCAGGATTGAATCCTACAGATTCTGTACAGGTTTTCCATATTTTTACATGAATACATGTTCGAATATACGGAAGAACCTTTTCAATCCTATCACGCGCAAAAGCAGTTTTGCGCTAACGTCTTCTCTCGCTCCGCTCGGGAGCCGTTGAGCAGGATTGAACTGCTGACCTCGTCATTCATTGATACCTTAATTTCACTCATATGAGCTTATAGAAGGATTAGACTGTATCTTAACCCGAGCATCATGCTTTAGGGTTCCCTTGTCAGTCGTTCGGGCCCTTATACAATAAGTGCCACGGTCTTACCCACTTATGTGGACTTTAACCGTAATTCAGGCTTCAGCATTCCATTACTAGAATGAAGGGCAATGTTACTTACCAATGACGTGCTCTACCAACTGAGCTACAACGGCTTACTATTTCGGTTGTTATATTTACCTACACCGAGCCACTATAGTAGTATATTGGATGAGTTTTTTCAATTATCTTAAATCGCCACTCTGGCACACAAAAAAACCTCTGACAGAGGTTTTTTTGTGTGCTTCTTTTTTGTTACCAAACTGCGAGTATTGCTCCCATTGCGAGGAAAGAAACAAGTGAAGCAACATTTTCAAAAATCCAAAGCTTTTTAGACTTACCCATCCACACTACATCCATAGAAGATGAGGTAACGAGAAATCCAAGCCAAGCCCAAAACGCAATGCCCATTCCTCCTACAATGTTTCCAACGTTACCGTAATAGAGAGCTATGGCATTAATGAACATCGCGAGCACATACGCACACACAAGGTTTGCAATGAGATTTTTGACCATTTGAGGAACCATATCAGAAAATTTTTCCTTCCCTGTTGGGTGAATGTTAGCCAATTTCATCCAAAGCTTTCCAAACAGTGGTCCGTGCAACATAAATCCGATAACGAAACTTACAAGAGCGGCAACAAGCACAGCGACTAGATTGATTGAGAGCATACGAGTTTAATAAATGAATAATTTTTTGATTTTTAATTAAGTAAGAATTGCACACTTTCGAAGTGAAGCCACATAAGAACTACCACGCGCAATATGCTCATTATACTTGTACACCAAATCTAGGAAAAACAAATATACCCTAACCACAAATTGAAAATATGGTAGATAAATGGTATTTAATTATACTTAACAAAACCACCTCCCAATAAGAGGTGGTTTTGTTAAAAAGATGAATTGTTTGTTAGTAAAATAATTTTACTAACCAGCCCAATAAATTAATTTTACTTTCATTTACCTTAATGAAATCGTTAATTTTCTGTTGCTCAAGTGTCAATGCATCAATCTGGCTTTGTAAAGTTGCTTTATCCGCCGCATCTGTCGTCTTATCTAATAAAGTCTTTAACTGATCAATCTGATTCCCTCCTGTTACCATTTCACTGCGCAATTTACCTATATTTTTATAATCTGTTCCAATTAAAAACGTTTTAAATTCACTTCTATCTTTGACTTTGTCTATTTCATCCGCCACGGTATCTTTTGAATCATTCTGCTGTTCAGCTATCGTCTTTACTTGTTCTCCAATCCCACCCTTATCTCGATCGGCAACATTTAAAAGATTTCTAACGAATGTTGCTACAGCACTTCTATGATTTGCACCATTAACTTGGCTATCTTTATTTTTACTTTCATTAACATCATCTTGTTCTTTATTTCTTTTCTCTTGCTTCTCGTTTATCCTTTCCTGATTCATATTTATTCTCTCCTGGTTCTCGTTTATGTTGACTTGATTTTCGTTCACATCAATTGCTTTCGCGAAGGCAACCGGAAAAAACATCATTAGAAGTGCTAAATACACCCCAAACAATTTTGTATTTTTTTTCATATATTTTATATAAAATATTAATAAGATAACAACACAACTATGCGTTATTTTAGCACATATCGAAGCCCAACTTAATTCAATTACCCTCCAGCAAACTTATGACAAGTGAATAATAAATACATACTATCACAAGCCAAAGACTTCTACCTTGCTGTTCCCCCAGTTCTTTGCGTATCGCTCATTGCCAACCAATTTTCTTTCTCTCAGACAGTTACAACTTAGTCACTGTCACGACTCATTTGTTCGATTTCAAGACTTATCTTTATTCAAATCATAGTGAGTAAACTCATATCTTAAGTGGAATATCTAGAAATTTTTTATATAAATCACCATCTCCCTCTTTTTGATATAACCGAACTGAAGTAACAAGAAAAGGTGGTACACTTCTGAACTCAAATTTTGCCTTTTCTTTCATTGCCATGAGATCTTCACTATTCATACCTCCCCATGTTGTTTCACCAAGGGTAAGATGTGGGTGATACAGTAATCCCTCAAAAAACTTTTCCCTAGATTCTCCGTCAGGATTGAGGAGAGCAATCAATTTATTATGAAGATCAATAAGACCATTAGATGGATTCAACTTTAGAAAGAGCACTCTATCTTCAAACTCATCAATCCCATCGAAACTAACTTGAAATGGAAGGTGGTTTCCGGTGAGGGCAATTACCTGAGCAAGCCAAGATTTATCTTCACTGAGGGAGCTTGGAGCCTTTAGGGTAATATGTGGCTCATTAAAATACGGAACCTTATTTGAAGGAAAACTCTTTTGGAAATTGAAAATTCTTTCCTTTGTCGCTATGGGTGGAACAATGCCAATAAAGAATTTCATCTGATATTGTAAAGTATACCAGCTCAAGGAGTGGGGCAAAACTATTTCACTAATGATGTTTGTTCTCGGGGGCTACCCTCGAGAATTTCGCACTGCCACGAGATGAACATTGGGTAGAGCATTTCTTCGACCGCCAAGCAAAAATGCCCATAGAGGGGATTTTTTGCGCGGGCGACCGGACTTGAGGGTCAAGTTTCTAAGTCGCTTCGCTCCTAAGAACTTCCTCCCCGGGCTCGCCCGTCACATAAGCGACATGGCTCCGCCTGTTCAAGTCCGGACGAAAGGAAAATCATTTGCTTTCTTCGCCCACGATAAAAGGCACATTAAGTGCCTTTTATTTGCGCGGACCATTGGAACTCGTTGAAACTTATTGATCTAATAACGAACTGAACCAAGCATCTTTTCAATGTCAGCTTTATATAGCTCACGAATACCATTTTCACCGAAAAAGACAACAACTGAAATATTTTTTGAATCAGCGAAAAGTGTGTAAATTTCGGCATTCATAAGATATGTTTTATAAAATGTTTTACCCCCAACAGTTAATGTTGCCGGCTTACCATAACTGCTTGGAGAAAGTTTGTCATTTACTGAATTTAAAGAAAACTCCTTCGCAGACTTTACTTGCTTATCATTACTAGGTTCAATGGTTAAATCAATGGTAGTGCCTTTATCATCAGACAGTATAGAGAAAGGTGGAGCCATCCCACCAACATTTTTTATAGAAAAATATGAAGGATAGTCGATACCAACTTTAGACCTAGACTGCACTTTGTCATAGCGCTTCCATCCTTCTTCAAGAACTGAAGTTCCACCAAAAAACTCCTCCCTTTGATTAAAAAAATTAGTACTATATAAAATATAGACTCCACCAGATACAAATAAAATTAGAAATGCGACAATTATTTTTTTCATAATTTATATTATACTACAAAAATAGTATCATCGCGGTTCACACCCAAGTTTCTGATTCGTTCTACTCATAAAAACTTAGAAATTTCGCACTGCCACGAGATGAACATTGGGTAGAGCATTTCTTCGACCGCGCAAACAAAAAATCCCCATAGAGGGGATTTTTTCGCGGGCGACCGGAATCTTTCCCTCGCTCGTCATGTAAACATTATCTTACAAACACCCTTACAGGGTCTGTACACCTTTTCTGTTTTTACTTCGCGAAGCTCGTAAAAACTATCAAAGGTCTTGCGAAGCTTCAAGCATTCGCTTCTCACCTCGCGTTTCTTCTGCTGAAGAAACGTTGCTCCGGCGTTCAAGTCCTTGAAATTGCTTTGCAATTTCATCGCCCACCAAAGAAAAAAGCGCCTTTCGGCGTTTTTCTTTGCGCGGGCGACCGGAATCTTGATCCTTACAGGATCAGTACCCTCATTGGATTTTCTTTTCTCAGTCGCTCAAGAAAATACTCAATGAGGCTTCAAGTCCGGCCGAAAACAATCCCTATTGCTTTCTCGCCCAAGCAAAAATCCCCATTGTGGGGATTTTTTTGCGCGGGCGACCGGACTTGAACCGGCAACCTCTCCCGTGACAGGGGAGTGCTCTAACCAAATTGAGCTACGCCCGCAAGATATACAAACTAGCAAATATTCAGGTGTTTTACCACCCTTATTTTGCGTGTGTCGATGAGTGGAGTCGAACCACTGTCTGAGGCTTATGAGTCCCCTGTTCTAACCGTTGAACTACACCGACATTTCCTAAAACCAAACGAGACCCTACTATAATATGCGAAACTTACGAAAACAACCCCGCAAAGAGGTGTTTTTGAGCTTTGTCACATACTTGTTGCGGGTACCAGACTTGCACTGGTGCCTACAGGTTATGAGCCTGTCGAGGTACTACTCCTCCAACCCGCTATATTCTTAACAGATAACACATGACCGGTAACGAGTAACTGGAATCCATACGTTACAAGTTATCAGTTATTTGTTACTAGTTATTGAAGTGTCGCTCATTATACTAAAAGTTTACCATTTGGCAAGGTAGGCCACCGTCTACACGTAATGAAATTCTTCAAAAACAGATTGGTAGAGGCCGATAACTCTTCGTGCCTCCCGCTCCGATATCACGAACTCTGATCCTTCATGAGCAATAGTATTACGAACTTTATGTGCTTCCCATGCAAATTCAAGTGTTTCAAAATCACTTGCCTCTACCCTCTTTAGCTTGTCGGACACTGTCTCCCCGCGATACCCCGTTGCATCAAGAAGTTCATCGAGAATAATATCTGCCTCAAGGATTGCAAACTTCCAATCATTTACACTGGTTGAATTGAGATGCGCCACAACCCTTTCCCATCGTCGATTACCTTTTTGATCTACAATAACCTCTTCTGTTTTGCCAGAATCTGCGTATACCGC
The DNA here is from genome assembly GCA_046597175.1 of Parcubacteria group bacterium. Taxonomy (GTDB): domain Bacteria; phylum Patescibacteriota; class Minisyncoccia; order Phycocordibacterales; family Zambryskibacteraceae; genus CAYLHJ01. The sequence goes on along the minus strand of JBKJKY010000064.1, from coordinate 17,705 downwards.
GTTTACCGCTTCATTAATTTTCTGGAGTTCCCGCACTGCATATATGCATCCAAATATGGCGAGCCCCGAAACAAGATAGAGGAGGAAGGTTGCAAGCGGAACGATGTAATGAAGAATGAACTGACTGAAGCTCCAAGAACTCACCGCTCCAGATACACTCAAATTATTTGCGTTGTATGCGGTTACGAAAGCACCGATACGCTGTGCAATAGCCCCTACAATAAGAGCCCATATGATGAGCTTGATAATAACTTCCGCGGGTTTTTCACGCGGTTTTGGTTCTGGTTTTTTTGCGTCAGCCATGAAGTAGCGTGGGAACGGTCAACAGTATTAGTATACTACGAATTATTGAGTTTCGTTGCTCTCCCCAAGAAATTTTTTCCCAACAGAAAAAAGTGTGTGTTCTTCATATGGTCGCGCTGTAAACTGAATGCCAAGTGGTAAGTGACTATCACCCTCCTTTGAAATTCCGGAAGGTACAGAGAGTGCAGGGTTTCCCGCAATGCTTGCTGGAACGGTGAAAATATCTGCTAAGTACATAGCAAGTGGGTCGTGCGACTTCTCGCCGATAGCAAATGCGGGAGTAGGTGTTGTTGGCGTGACAATGACATCAACTAATTCAAAAGCCTTCTCAAAATCTTTACGAATGAGGTCCCGGAGATTATTTGCTTTACTGTAGTATGCATCGTAATAGCCCGATGACAGTACATACGTTCCAAGGAGTATTCTTCTGCGTACTTCTGCCCCGAACCCTTCTCTTCGAGTAAGGAGATAATCGTCAAGAAGATCTTTCCCCTCTACATGGAGACCATATTTCACTCCATCAAATCGAGAAAGGTTCGAAGACACTTCAGCAAACATAACGATATAGTATACAGCGAGTGCTTGATCAATATTTGGTAATTCAATATCGACAATTTCGTACCCGAGCTTTGAAAGTTTTACGACTGATTCATCAAAATTTTTCCGAACTTCCGGGTCTAACCCATCTATGTTCATCATACTTCGCGGCACACCAATCTTTATATGTTCGGGAAGTGGTTTCTGCTTTACCGGATAAAATGAAGTACTGTCGAATGGATCAGTGCCAACGAGTGTATCGAATACTGTTTCCGCATCGTCGACTGTTTTGGTAATTGGACCAATCTGATCTAAGGAAGAACCCATTGCCATAAGTCCGTGACGAGAAATGGATCCGTAGGTAGGTTTGAGCCCAACACATCCGCAGAAACTTGCTGGCTGACGCACAGATCCTCCCGTATCTGAGCCGAGCGCAACGAGTGTTCCATTCATGACAAGGGCGGCTGCGGACCCCCCTGAAGAACCCCCCGGAACCTTGGATAGGTCATGGGGGTTTCGCGTTATACCAAATGCAGAGTTTTCGGTAGAACCTCCCATAGCAAATTCGTCCATATTAGTTCGACCGATAAAAACCACTCCCTCTTTCTTTAATTTTGACACCACAGTTGAGTCATAAGGTGCAACAAAGTTTTCCAGTATCTTTGATGCAGCGCTCGCTTTTTTCCCTTCTACAAGAATATTATCTTTCAGCGCAATTGGAATACCAGTAAGGAGTGTGGCGCTCCCCTCATCAAACTTTTTCTTTGCTATCTCAGCTTGTGCAGTGACATCATTGTACACTTCAAGAAATGCGTGGATGCTTCCATTCTTTTCCTCAATTACTTGCAGGTATGCCTGCGCCAAATCAACGGGTGAAAATTCTTTTTCCACCATTGCCTTATGAGCCTTTCGAATTGTCAGATTTTCGAGATCTATCATGATGGGAGTATTTTCTTTACCTTAAGATAGTTTCCTTCTCGTTTTGGTGCGGAAGAAAGAATTGCCTCGGTATACATCCCTGTCTCATGAGGGGTTCCGTCCTCACGAAACACATCTGAAACAAAATTCTTAGTCTCCCCTGATCCGGATGGAGCATCAGTTACTCGACTGACATAGCCTAAAATAGCATCAATTTCTGACACAAAAGCGTCTTTTTCCTCCTCAGAGAGGGCGATTCGTGAGAGTGCCCCGAGTTTTTCGATATCTTTTCGTTCAATCATTGTTTTTCCATGGTATCACACCTCCCTATCAATGTTCTACAAATCCTCATTTTTCGAGTAGTCGGAGGAATTGCTTTTCCGAGATAACAGATATTCCGAGCTCCCCAGCTTTTGCTAGTTTTTCACCCGCATCACTCCCTGCCAGAACATAGTCTGTCTTTGAAGACACACTCCCGGTTACATCTCCCCCAGCCTGCTTTATGAGTTTTTTTGCTTCATCTCTTCCGAGCGTCGGGAGTGTCCCAGTGAGGACAAAGATTTTTCCTGCAAACACACCATCTTTCTTCTGTCTGCGATGAGGAAGAACAGTGACGTACTTCTCTAAGCTATCAATAAGTTTTTTGTGGTCCGTATCTGCAAACCAATCAGTAACTGACCGCGCAATGATTGGACCAATGCCAGAAATATTCTCTAAATCTTCAAACCGTGCCTTTCGTAAACTGTGTAGGGTCAGGAAATTATCAGCCAAATCTTCTGCTGTTTCTTCACCAACTTGTGGAATAGAAAGTGCAGTAAGGAATCTCGGCAATGTCACCTTCTTTGCTGTTTCAATAGATGCAAGAAGATTATTTGCCGAGAGCTCCCCAAATCCTTCGAGATGCTCTACGTCCCCCTTCGTGAGAGTAAATATGTCAGGAAATGATGCAATAATTCTTTCATCCATAAGCTGTTCAATGATTTTCTTCCCAAGCCCATCAATGTTGAAAGCTTTTTTTGATACAAAATATTCAAACTTTCGTCTTTGTTGCGCTCCAGAATTTTTAAAAACGCATCGGTACGCTGATTGTCCCGGAATCCGTTCGATACTTCCATCACCCCCACACTCCGGAACATGAGTTGGAAACCGAAAAACTTTTTCTTTGCCCGTACGGAGTTCAGTGAGAACTCTCACAATGTCAGGGATTACATCTCCCGCCTTTTGCAGAATAACTGTGTCCCCCACACGAATATCAAGGCGTTTAATCTCATCTTCATTATGGAGTGTCGCCCTCGACACCGTCGAGCCATCAATGAGCACCGGGCGGAGCTTAGCAACGGGGGTGAGCACCCCGGTGCGACCGACCTGAAGAATGATATCTTCTACGACAGTCGTTGTTTGCACTGCAGGAAATTTGTAGGCAATACCAAAGCGTGGTGCTTTTGCAGTATATCCGAGCAATTCTTGAATATTTCGTTCATTTATTTTAATCACTACCCCGTCGACACCGTATGGGAGATCGTGTTTGTTCTCTACCCATTTTTTATAATAGATTTCAATTTCCTCAACGGTTTTGCAAATTGCATAATTTTTGTTTACCTGAAATCCTAGCGCTTTAAGGAGCGCGAGCTCTTCTCCTTGAGTACTCGGAAGTGTGAGATTGGTATCTTTCCCATCAAATAGATCAATATCATAGATATACGACTCGAGATTTCGAGAGCTCACAATCTTTGGATCAAGCTGACGGAGTGTACCTGCGGCCACATTGCGAGCGTTGGCATAGAGTGGCTCTCCGAGATTCTCCCGCTCTGCATTAATCCGCTGTAATTCTTTACCAGGAAGCCAGATTTCACCAACAACAATACAGTCAACTGGAGCAGAGATTTGGAGGGGAATGCTCCGAATCATTTTAATGTTTTGCGTTACATCCTCACCAGTTATCCCATCCCCTCTCGTTGCGCCCGAGACAAGCTTCCCTTCTCTATAGGTAAGAACGACCTTGAGGCCATCGATCTTTAGTTCCGCGCAAAATGATGGGATAAGATTGGTAACTCCTCGCTCTCGATCAAGGAATCTCAAAGCTTTCTGTTTCCAATCAGAGAGCTCGGTAAAATCAAATACGTTGTCAAAAGACCACTGAGGCACCTCAAGGGTAATCTTTTGAAAGGAGGTAAGTGGAGCCCCTCCAATCCTCACGCTCGGCGACTGCGCTGTTTTGAGCTCCGGAAACTGTTCCTCAAGCAAAATTAGCTCTTTAGTCAGGGAGTCATATGCTTCATCAGAAAGCTCAGGACTATCGAACTCATGGTACTGTTTTCTATGATATTCGACGAGTTCACGGAGCTTTGAAACTCGTTTTTTTACCGTCTCCCCAGAAGATTTCATAGGGCAATCATACTAGAAAACCTGTATTTTCTAAAATCAAGAATATACGCAATTCTCACTAATAATTGATCTCAATCGCTCTTTCAAGTCTCCTATTACTTGTTGTATCACACGTATTGTACCCTCGTGATTCGATTTTTGTGGCACCTGAGTTTTTTGTCACGGTAACTTTTGCACAATACAGCTCAGGAGTAAAAGGCATAGTGAAGGTAGAAACATTAGCGACATGGGTTATGGTAATCGCAGTATTATTATTGCAGGTAATATTTTGAGTACTTAGGGAATCAAACGCACTTAATGCGGCATTTGCATTTCGAACATCCCAAAAAAGAGCGCATTCGCCGCCCGAATCTGCTGCATAAAAAGCATTTTGAGAGTCTCTTCCTGCTCCAGAAATGCTAATTTGCTTGAGTGCTAAATTTAAAATTGAAAGGCTGACTAAAATGAGTGCGGCGGTAATTGTTACCGCAATATATACTGCAATTCCACGATTATCACCCATTACTTTTTTAAGAAAAGGTATGTTCATATTATTGCCAATCGCGGATAATTTCACTTACATTAAATGTTCGAGTAAGAAGTCCTCTTGTCCATGTTACGGTAACCTTAACAATGAGTTCTGTGCTTGTGGCTTGGGTCAAATTAATTTCCCTATTGAATTTAGTTGCAGCCCACCCAGCGTTCTGTCCATACATCAAATAGGTAGGTGACGCCTGTGAGCTCGTGTCCTGAGTGATTGGATAACACGATCCACTTCCGCTTGGGCAGGTACTGAAGAGATTTGTAGTTGCATCAACCGCACACGTTTTGCCGAAGTAACATGGATCCCCCGCTTGACTTGCGAGGCCCGCTATCCAGCTCGTTGCTGGAGTGCCAATGCGAGTAAGGCTGTTCTCATCTCTTCGATTTCGAACCATTTCAATCCCCTCCTGTGCAAGATAGAAAGCTACCACTTGGTCACGCGCCTCCATTGCACTCGAAAGCCCATTTTGCGCCACCGAAAATGTTGCAGTAATGGCCACTACAAGTATGCTGATTGCGACCAATGTCTCAAGAAGGGTAAATCCTTTCGTACGTATTTTGTTTTGCTGTGATGGATAATTCATATTATAAATCTGGTGCACGTTGTGACATTACTGTTTGCAAAAAGAACTTCGACTGCAACGTAGCCTTTTTTCCTGCAAATCCCGTCATAAAAAGAAATACTCTCGGCTGAGCAGTATCGGGATAGCTTGTAGTCCCAAATACATAAAAATTTAACCCCTGGACTGAGACTTCCGGTGCGGTTATTGCTGTATAGCTTGCACCATAATCAGTTGATTTCTTTATTTGAGTTCCTTGGAGACGGTATATTGTATCTACCCCGTTACTCGTCGTAAAAGTGATCGCAGTACCAGCAGGGAGTGCGTTTCCGGTACAATCTTGCTTTGTTGTATGGGGCTGGTTTGTGTCAATTCCACAGTAGTAATTTTTTCCGAACTTTATTTCTCGAGACATTACCTCGAGCGCAAAGTTAAGATTCGTCATCACTGCTTTGAGTGATTTTGACTTTCTGCCCGCATCTAAAATACTCACAACTGATCCAAGACTGATCGTCATAACTACAACAAAAATTCCGAGTGAGATAAGAAGTTCAATGAGTGAGAATCCTTTCTGTTTTTTTGTATTATTTGAAACGAATTTCATATTACTGTACAGATATTTGTCCATTGGTATAGACATAGACATTCTGCTTTATTCCGCTTGGTGCCTGAATCTCTATTCTAACACCAAGATATTTAGGAAAACTCGTTTGATTTCCTCCATTGTTAAAAAATGTAATGATAGCATCGGGACTTGGTCGCAAGAAACTAATATCAAACCTAGAAACATTTGGCTTACAGTCTTGCTGCTTATTAGCTTTGATAACACAGATATCTGAAATAATGTTTTTACCGGGAAGGTTAACTCTCTCCAGACACTCAGAAGTTGCACCCGGAGCACACACAAGCGGTGTATCGTAATAATTATTCAATGTCCCTCGATCCACAAATGAGAGATACGAGGTATTACTCGACCCACCATTCCCCAGATTAAAACTTACTCCGTACGCGACATTAAACTCATCAGTTGTTGCAGCAAATTCGCGGACTGCGATACTGTAACTTTGCGCTTCGCGGATAAGCAGCTCCATTTCACTCGTAGTATTGGTAAGTGAAACACTATCTGAATACCCCTTCTGATTGTACACAACAACCGCAGTAATAACCGCAATGATGGCGACAGAAATGATAAGTTCAATCAAGGTAAACCCTCGAATATGTTTTTTGAAAAAAGTCATGCTCATAAAAGAAAATACTCAACATGGAACACGTCCGTTTGGAGGATAAAAGCGAGCAGTGTTCCTACGATGAGAAAAGGTGCGAAGGGAATCTCGCTCTTCATTGTAACACCCCGCTTCCCATCTATCACCCTCTCATATGCAATACGGAGAAGTGCGACGCTTGCACCGATCCAGAATGCATACGCGAATGCTGAAAGACCCACCGCTAATCCTAAGTAGAGACCCATCCCGAATGCGAGCTTGCTGTCTCCAAGTCCAATCCACCTCCCCTTTGAAATGAGCCATAGCGCGAAAAAGAAACCAGACAGGACAAAGGCGCTCACGAGGTGATCTACAATAACATGAGAAGGGGTACCAGTAGTAAAACTAACAAGCAGGAGCTTGAGGCCTGTAAGTAAGGCAAATAGTCCACTCAGTACATCCGGAATAATCATATGCTTTAAGTCGTAGACAGTGATTACCATGAGCACTGACCAAATGATCATATCGAGAGTGAGAGCGAGGGTTGCGAAACTCAGAAGAGTCGAGATTGTCACCCCACTACTACTTGCGAGCACACAAAACAGTAATCCGGTAAGCGCTTCAACAATTGGGTATTGGGGTGATATCTTTGCATGACAATTTTTACATTTACCTTTGAGAAGGAGGAAGCTCACAATAGGAATAAGCTCAAGGGATGAGAGGGTGTGACCACAAGAAAAGCATCCAGACCGGCCAGATACTCCCCTTCCGGTATGAAAACGGAGAATAACAACATTCAAGAAACTTCCAATAATAGTGCCGAAAATAAACGTAAAGAAAAAGAAAAGACTATTCATGTATGTACAGTATACACCCAATATTGAGAGTATTTCCGGATTAGAAAATGTTATGGACACACAGTAGAACCGAGACTAACAATTACAGGGTGTCCTTTTGAATTTCCTGTTGAGTCTACGCACCAGTAATTATTTCCATTTTCAGGAACACTGAGCTGAACTGAGACCACATACGAAGTTGCATTTGTGGTCGGCATAGCAATGCAACGAGTGGAGCCATTTCCAGCTGACTGCGCTGCCACGAGAGATTTTTGGATTTTTGCATTACCAAAAATTGTAGCGGAGCTGGCACCCACGCAGCTGATACCATTTGCGCCATTAGCTCCATATGTTTCATTTCCGAGGGTTGGATCATCATAGTAGATCTCCATCTGAGGTCTCATGTTTGCGAGGTTTGATTTAACCGCTGAGTTATTCCCCTTGCTTCTTGCGCTATTGAGACTAGCTAAGATAACAGAAGAAAGTATCCCAATAATCGCGATGACCACCAAGAGTTCGATTAGGGTGAAACCTTTCGTCATAATTTTAGAGTTTTTGAAAAGCATAGAATGAACTGTGGTGGCACTTGCTTTAATACGAATCAATTATTCTTTGGTTTACAAATACTTTAGAGACAAGAAGTTGCATTTCCGAGTATTGCAGCTGATTCTCCCCTTGATGCACCATTACTATCAACGCACCAGTAAGGGAAAGGGGTGGTATTTTTAAGTGGTGCCTGAACTACCCACGCTGAATTAGTTCCACTTAAGTGGAGACTGACTGTTGAAAAGTTTCCTCCATTTCCAAGACTGGTATCAACCAAGGCACTTGGCCCTATAGTTTTTTGTACAGCTTGGTACATGGCGACAATTTTTGCATCTGTGAGAAAGCCGGCATAACTATTTGGAATATTTTTGTCATACAGAATTTCCGCCTGAGGACGCATATTAGCCAAACCCGCTTTGATTGCAGAATCATCACCTTTTGACCGAGCGGAATTAAGACTTGCCAATACTACAGATGACAAGATTCCGATAATCGCGATGACCACCAAGAGTTCGATCAGGGTGAAACCTTTTGTCCTCATGCTAGAATTTTGGAAGTACATATTTTGGAATTTAAATTTATTAATGATAGGGAACATTATCGTAAGATTAGTAAGTAATTATTGACACAGAGCGACATCTCCCACAAGACTCGCAGTTCCTGACGCAGCAACACCCGTACTATCCACGCACCACGAGGAACCTGCGTCATATTTAAGTGGAACAGAAAGTGCCCATGAAGTAGCATTCGTACCGACTCCTGAAACACTGTCATCTGCTACACATGTCGCAACACCTCCCCCAGACTGACTTTGCGCATGAGCAATCGCTTGAATAACTGGTGTATCAACAAAAAGTGTGCCTGGATCGCTACACACCACAGTGTCAGGACCATAATTATTTCCATTTGCGTCATAGAAAATAGCTGACTGAGAGCGGACAGTAGACAAGTCTGACTTAATAGCAGAGTCTGCTCCTTTTGCTCTGGCTATATTAAGACTTGCAAGGACTACACTCGAAAGTATTCCAATGATTGCAATCACAACGAGCAATTCTATTAATGTGAATCCTTTTTGTATTTTCATAGAAAAAATAAATTGATTAGATAAGATAAGATAATTGTAATCTATTTTTAGAGAAATATCTTTTTCTTATCCCCAAACAAAAAACACTGCCGAGGCAGTGTTTTTTGAAAGACACAGAGGAAACTAGTTACACGCAGAATCACTCGCTGCGAGAGTAGAGCCTGTAGTTTGCACTGAAACTCCAGTACTATCTACGCACCACATTTGAGTTGTACCATTCTTAAGAGGAACTTCCGCTGCCCAACTTGAAGCTTGTGAGTGACAAGTTGCAATCGCCGAAGTACCGAGTGTAGCGAATGTTGTGTTCGGGGCTCCTAGACCACTTGCGGTTGCTGCTGCAAGAACATTTCCGTACACACCCTTTACTGCAGGAGAACCTACACTACCGAGAATGTTACACACGTCTGTTGCACCACCGGCAGTAACTACGTACGTATTACCGTTCGCATCGTAGAAAAGTTCAGCTTGTGCGCGTGCATTTGCGAGGTTTGACTTAATTGCTGCGTCAGTTCCCTTTGAACGAGCAGTGTTAAGACTTGCCAATACTACAGATGACAAGATTCCGATAATCGCGATGACCACCAAGAGTTCGATCAGGGTGAAACCTTTTGTTGTTTTCATTCTTCTAAATATCTCTTTAACTATTAATTGTTTCGCCCCTTGTCGGGGTAGTCGTTTCTATAAAACGCTTGTATACATTATAGACCTCTCTCCCTCGACACTCAACTCCCCTGTGGATAGCGGAGTCAAAGGGGGATCAAAAAAGCAACAAAAAAACACCGCGTCTAGGGTGTTTTTTAAAAAAGTCCTTTGATAGCGTCACTATACTGCGTTTGCAATATTATAAATCGGCATTAGAACCGATGCGAGAAGCACTCCAACTCCGAGACCAAGGAGCACAATCATGACAGGCTCAATGAGGCTAATCATCGTGTCAATTGCATTGATTACCTCTCGCTCGTAGAAACTTGCCATTGTTTTCAAAATATTTCCGAGTTCCCCCGTCTCTTCCCCTACCTTTATCATTTGTACCAAGATTCCAGGAATTTGTTCGTACTGTGAGAACGACGCAGAGAGTGAACTCCCCCCCTTTACCGCGATCATACTCTCATCAATAATCTTTTTGAACACTTGGTTATCGACCACACTTCCGGTAATTTCAAGGGAGCGAAGCATCGGAATACCAGACTGAATCATCGTGTGCATGTTGTCGGAAAGCATCGAAAGGAAGAGTTTTTGGTAAAGGCCTCCAAGATACGGAAGTGAGAGCTTGAACTTATCGAATGCTAGCGCTCCTTCTGGAGTACGGATATATCGCATGAAGAAGAATCCTCCCACAATAATTCCTACCAGCAAAAAGATTCCGTAATTAATAAGAAATCCACTGATACCGATTACGATTCTTGTATAAATAGGCAATTCTTGACCAGAATCCGTCAAAATTGAAGCAATTTTAGGCACAATCGTGGTAAACATAAGTACCATCACTCCAACGAACACAGTAATAATAAAAGCTGGATAAATGAGAGCGTTCTTTGCCTTCGAAACCACTGCGTAGGTACGATCGAGGTAGTCTGCTAGGTAGCTGAATGTTTCGTTGAGTTTTCCTGTTTCTTCCCCCGAACGCACCATATTGACATAAAAGTTAGAGAATATTTTTGGGTGCTTGCTCAGAGCATTTGAGATGGAACTCCCTCCTTGGAGATCTGAGGCGACTTCGGTCAAACTTTTTTTCATTACTTCATTTTCAATTTCGGCAGAAATGAGGGTAAAGACGCGGAGAGCTGAAACTTGGGCCTCAAAGAGTGTTGCGAGTTGCCGAGAAAGGATAACAACGTCTTTGTTCGACACTCCGCTTCCAATATGGAATACGAACTTCAAGCCCTTTTCTTCGACTGGATCAATTGCCGATAGAACGAGTCCTCGTTTCTGGACAGAAGTAATCGCAACATCAATATTAATAGCATCGACAGTCCCCTCCTTCGGTTGTCCTGCACTATCTAATGCTTTGTAGGTAAATAACATGGATTAATGGAGGTTTATTATAACAATTTTTCGAGCGTTTTAGGATTTGTTGAATACAAATATGCATTTTCCACCGAAACTTCTCCTGCTTGTACGAGGCTCGCAAGTGAACGGTTGAGATCGATCATCCCCTCTGCAGATCCGGTTTCGATAACGGTATTGATTTCGTGGGTACGCTTGTCTCGTATAAGGTTTGCAATCGCATTATTGTTAATAAGAAGTTCGTACACAGGGATAAGACCTCCCGAAACTCTTGGGACAAGGCGCTGGGAGAAAATACCGGCCAAGCTCGCTGCAAGCTGAAGTCTGATTTGACTTTGCTGGTCTGCGGGAAATGAATCGATAATACGATCAATCGTCTGTGCTGCGGTATTCGTGTGAAGGGTCGAGAGTACGAGGTGCCCCGTTTCTGCGGCAGTCACTGCGATAGAAATGGTTTCTGGGTCACGCATTTCTCCAATCATCACCACATCAACATCCTGCCGAAAGACACTGCGAAGTGCGGTATGGAAATCTTCGGTATCAATACTGATTTCTCGCTGGTCAATGATTGCCTTCTTTGGCTCAAAGATATATTCCACCGGATCCTCGATCGTTACAATATGCTCAAGCCGCTCCGTATTAATCATGTCTACCATGGTAGCGAGCGTTGTGGACTTTCCCTGACCTGTTGGTCCTACACAAAGAAAGAACCCTTGCTGCTTTTTGGTGAAGGTTTCGAGTACTTGAGGCAGATTAAGTTCTTCGAGGGTTCGAATTCTGTTTGGGATAAGACGCAAGGCAATAGAAATTTTCCCTAAGTGAAAGAATGCATTTCCTCGGAATCTTCCCTTACTGTGTGCATACGCAAAATCCATTTCATGTTTTTCCATGAAGTTCGCTTTGTCCTCTGCAGGAATGAGCTCAGAGAGAAAGCCTTCAAGATTCTCATGAGTAAGCACTTTTTCTTTTACGAGTGGTATAAGAAATCCTGACACTCGGATAAATGGTGTTCTTCCCTCTGAAAGATGGAGATCTGACCCTCCTTCTTTTATAACAATATCAATGAGTTCATTTAAAAAATTAACGTGTTCCATAGGTTAGGGTTGATTATTTTTTACGATTGAGATTACCTCACTTACCACTTCCGAAGGGATTGTTGTTGCTTTCACAATATACCCTTGCACCCCGAGGGCTTTTGCTTTATCAATCTTTGCTTGCTCAATTTCATTCGTAAGCATGACTACAATTGATTTTGGTGATAAATTTTCTTTTCGAATTGTTTCGAGGAGTTCCAAACCATCCATTGCTGGCATAATAATATCGAGCAAAATGATTTGAGGATTCATCCCCCCACGAAGGAGGTCGAGCGCACTATTTGCGCCTACAGCAACGGTTGCATCGTGACCAAGATTTTTGAACTTCATTGCATACATGTCGAGCAAAAACTTGTCGTCATCAACAATGAGTAGCGAATATTTTGGTTCTTCTATCATAATTGTTTCTAGTATAACACAGGGAATTTTACAGTGTGCTAATTTCTTCAAACGGAATCATTCGTTTGAATGCTTTCAGAATTGCATCTTCTTTCATTGAGAGCATCCCTTTTGAGCGTGCTGTTTTTGCCAGTTCAATTTCAGTTCCACCCCGCAAAATAATACCTTCGAGCTCTTTATCCATCTCAAGCACTTCCATAACTGCATATCGTCCGCGTGTACCATTTGGACACTCTGGGGTTGGTGATATCTCGAACACTTCTTTACCTATTTCGAGTTCTTTTCGATACTGTTCAGGAAGATCAGCAAACTGGCTATCAATCATCGCCTTAATACTTCCTTCGACGGGGATAGGCTTTCCTGCACCAGGGCAAAAAGACCGCACAAGGCGCTGGGCAATCGTGATAACAAGAGTTGGAGCGATGAGATACGGGTCAACACCCATGTCTATAAGACGCGGAATAACGCCAACAGCATTGTTGGTGTGGATTGTGGAGAACACCAAGTGACCCGTGAGCGCCGCTTGAATAGCAAGCTGCGCAGTCTCCTTGTCTCGAATCTCTCCCACCATAATAATGTCTGGATCTTGGCGGAGTGTTGTTCGAAGACCAGTGGCGAATGTATATCCAATTTCAGGACGGACTTGTGACTGACTCATACCCTCCATGTTGTATTCGATCGGGTCTTCAAGTGAGAGAACATTTTTGTGCTCTCGATCTACCTCGTTTAACATAGAGTAGAGTGTTGTGGATTTTCCTGATCCAGTAGGACCAGATATGAGAATAAGACCGTATGGTTTATCGATTGCCGTACGAATGAGTTTTAAATTTCGCTCAGATATACCAAGCTGATCGAGCGCCTTTACGCCTTTTTCTTGGTCCAAAATACGCATTACCACCTTCTCGCCGTAATAGGTTGGAAATGTGGAAACACGGAAGTCGATTTTTCTATCACCAAGCTTCGCACTAAATCGTCCGTCTTGTGGTTTTCGTTTTTCATCAAGGCGCATATTCGAAAGAATCTTGATACGCGCAACAACAGCAGAGTGAATTTTTGAGGGAAGGACTAAGCTGGTATTCATAATACCGTCAACACGAAAACGAACTCGAACGTTTTCTCGCATTCGTTCGATATGAATGTCGGATGCATTTCCGTCTGTGGCGTAGCGGAGAATGGTAGCTACGATTTTTGTGACCGGTGCATCTTCTATAATCTTTGTCTCCCCCTTTCCATCTTTAATATCCGAGAGTGAAGTACTATCAAGATCATTGGATTCAGCGCTTCCTTCTTCATTTTCCTCGCCTCCACTTGCTTCACCTTCTTCATCATCCCCTTTACCCTTTCCTTTTGGTGTGAGCTCGGTCTCGAGTTCAGAGAGGGCTTGAGTCACCTCACTTGAAAGACCTTTATACATTGCGAGCACCGCCTCGAAATCAGCTTCCGTAATAAGAAATACCTTAAACGGCATCTTCACTTTTGAAGAAATGAAGTTGAGTGCATCTCTCGCTTCAATATTATCTGGATCAACTACTCCAATCTCAAGAACTCCGTCACGAACCGCGATGGGGACAAATTTGTAATGAATAACTGACTCTTCAGGAATATATTCTAGAATTTTCCCTGGAATATCTTTGTTATGGAGACTGCGAGTAGGAATATCGAGAAATTCACCCTTCGCGGTAAGGATTTCTTCCGGTTCTACACCACGCTTGAGAAGTATCTGTTCTACCGTTACACCACTTTCTTCTGCTTCATCAATGATCTCAGGTATCTGTTCCGGAGTAATAACTTTTTTTTCTGCAAGAAGTTCAAGGATACTCATGGTGTGTACGGTAGAACGAGAAACTACAAACCCACTACTCTAGAGACTCTTTATGATAGCTGATACGAGATCAGAAACACTCGTCCCTCCACCGCTGCCGACAGGATCAAATGGATTCGGCCTTCCCGTTGCGTCGTTCGGAAGATTGACACTATAATCTACAAGATTAGTAAAGGTCTTCTTCTTCAGCGAACTCCCATCTAAAGTAACTGTCTCGAGCTGATACGAAAGATCTATGAGGTCCTGACCCACTACTTGAGACTCGACAGGATTTCCAAATTCATCAAATGAAGGAGTGGCAGTAGGCTCTTGGGTGAAAAAATAATACCCAGCAAAGAGTGCGAGAACAACGAGTGTTCCTGCGATTAATATTTTTTTTGAGTTTGAGCTACCAGTATTCATAATAGTTATTTTAGTGAATAGGTTTGGAATGAAACTTGATAGTCACTAAGCCGACTCGAAGATTCTCCCGCTTTTTTCTCCTCCACATTGAATGATATTGAAGTAATATCAATGAGCTGAAGACTTTTCTCCAAGTCTCGTAGGAATGCAGTCATGTTTTGATAATTTGCGGTAAATTTAAAACTCACAACTGTAGTGCGGTACGCTTTTGCTGATCCATCACCTGAAACAGAACTTCCTCTATCGACAGCTTCTTCTGAAACGCGGATATTACCCATTGTGATTCCGTACCGCCCTGCTACTCCGTCCATATCTGCAATAAGCTTCACTGCGTTGAGTTTTTCTGGTAACAAATGATCAAGCCGAGCGAGATCTGCTTTGGGAAGCGCATTGTACACATTCAAAATCTGATTTTTCTGTGCTTGCAACTCTTCAACTTTTGCAAGAGCTGAAACATACTCCCCCTTTTTCGCTTGAAGGTTTTGCACCGCTTTGTAGCGAGGATCAATGTGGAGATAAAAGAGTCCCACTGAAACAGCTATGAGTAAATAAGGAAGGTACTGTTTCATTGTTGTGGAGAGCTAGGAATAACTCCCGTCGGTGGAGCGGTAGTTGTCTTTTTTGTTGTTGCCGGAATCGCAGAAGTAGTTGTGGCAACAGGAGGGGTGGTGGTTGCAACTGAAGATGGAGTAGCAACGGGGGCATTACCAGTCGTATCAGTAATCTTTTTTTCGTATGAAATAGCCTTCTTATCTACACTAGCTTTAAAATCGAACGTAACATCTCCCTCTTTATTTAAATCAAGATTGGAAAACTGAGGAGAGATGAGGAGTGGTTCATCATTCATAACCTTCGCTTGAGCGGCGATTGTTGCATAACTTCGTGCAGAACCCTTCATTTTTATACTTACTATTCCATCTTTATCTGTCTCGTAACCGAGGGACAAAAACCGAACTGTTTTTAAAGTAACTTTTGAAAGTAGGTCGAGAAATGACGAAGGAACTTGATGTTGGGCAATCAGTGCGCTCGCAGACACAAACTGAGAGTTCGTCTGGGTGAGTTTTTTGATAAGGTCAGGGTCAAGAGAGTTCCGAGCCTCTTCGAGCTTTGTATCCATACCTGCGATGGCGCCTTCGAGATACTTTTCATATCCATACACACCTATCGAAGCAATGAGGGTTACGACGAAGAGAGTTGTTCCAAGTACCGACACAACTCCCCCGCCAGAAGAATCTTCTGTTCCAATCATTGCATTCTTATTCGGAATAAAAGAAGTTTGAATCTTGGAAGTGTCCATAAAAATAAAACGATAAAGAATTACTTACGCTGCAGAAATTATACTACACATAGAATGAAATATATAGAATATTCGTGGATATCCACAGGAGCAAATCACGCAACCTCTTGAAGTCTTCGCAAAGCAACACCAACAGCAACAGCAAATTCGGGACCTGTCTCACGGAGCACCTCTTCAAGAAACGCAGGTGCTTCTGTTTTGATGAAAGGATTTCCTGCAACCACTTCTATTTGCAAACTCTGTTTCGCGAGAGCTTCAATACCTCTGAGTGATGATCCGCCTCCCACCAACACTACTTTTGCGAGCGTCTTCTTATATTTTCTCTGATAACTAAGAATTACCTGGTTGATTTCCGAAAATACATAGGAAAGCACGAGATTGACCACTTCTTCAAAATGAACTTTGTTCTCCTGCGACATTGCCATATCCCGCTTCATAATTTCTGCATCGTGAACCGCAATACCAAGAGATTTGGATATAGTGTTTGTAATGTCTTGTGATCCGCGATTAATCGTATGAGATGTCCGGACCGTTCCTCTCTCAACAATATATAACTTTGTTGTTGCAGCACCCATATCAACAATCATGACAGGGTCAGCGCTCTGCTCAAGCACCGAACGCATAGTGCTGAATATCTCAATTTCAAAAAAAGATGAATCCAGACCAGTTTTTGAAACGATTTCTGTATATTTACTGATTGTTTCGTTGTGAATAGCAACGAGGAGTACATCGGTATGCTGTATTTTAGGGGCAGAATCAGGATCAACCTCCTCATCTGCTTTTGCATCATCTTTCGGAATAATGGACCAGTCTAATACTACTTCTGATATGGGAACAGGGATGTATTTTCGGGCTTCAAGGGGAATCATGGAGGCGAGTTGTTTGTAGGAGAGCGACGGCATCTCAATAATCGACATGAGACTCGACGCAAATGGAATAGCTACCCCACAATTCTTGGTTGTAATGTTTACCTCCTTCTCCTTCATTAGATCGCCAAGAGCCTCAATTATCTTCTCAGTTGAAAGACTAGTCGCCTGACCTATCTCAAGTCCACTGTATGGCCCGAGCGCGAGCTCACCATACGTTTCGAGCATGGCTTTGCCACCTTTTTTACGGAGCTGGACAACTTTGATAGACGAAGATCCTATATCAATACCAAGCACACTGATGCTCTTTTTGCCAAAAAGGTTTTTGAAAAAATTTTCCATAGATGCCTCTCCAGTATAGCATTTTCCATTGCATTCACCGAAAACATTACCAGCCATACACTGGTCTTCTTTTTTAGTAGAATATAGATATGGGGGAAATACTAAAAAAAGCACTACGGAAGATTATTGACATGCTATTCCCAAAAAATGTCGACGTGCTTGCGGTTGAGGCACTTATACAGCGGGGTGCGCTCAACACCCTTCCTCCTGCTCCTTCACTACCGAAAGACTGGATGCATGCCCTATTTCACTACAAGCATCGACTAGTGCGGACTCTGGTGTGGCAAATAAAATTCAAAGGAAATAAGGTATTTATTCGTGCAGTGGCCGAAAAACTTTCTGAGGAAATACTTTCGTATTTTGAGGAACAGAGCTCATTTGCGTCGAAAGATTGGATTCTTGTGCCGATTCCCGCAACAGCTGTTCACAAAAAAGAAAAAGGATTTAATCAAACTGAACTCTTGTGTGAGGAGCTCATGGAAACCGATGTAAAAAATTTTGCCATGTATTCTCCCCATGTACTTATAAAATTACGGAAAACACTTCCCCAAGTCGCAATACGAAATAGAAGCGAGCGAATGAG
>JBKJKY010000024.1:0-21963 GCA_046597175.1 Parcubacteria group bacterium | reverse complement strand
CCACAGACAAATCTTGGGGTGACGATTGATCCGAAGTATAAAGAATTCTAAAGAAGTTTCTAGTTTCTAGTCGTTAGTTTCTAGTAGAATAGAAAACAAAACACCTCGCCGTGCGGCGAGGTGTTTTGTTTTCTGAGCAATCCTCATTGATAATCCCCCACATTCTTTTTTATTCCCCCAAATTTTTACAACAAAATTTTTCCTCTTTTCTATCACCATTTTCCTTCTTTTATCTATTTTGTTTGTTACAATGGAGGTTGTTAATGAAATGAAGTAGCAATTTTTTTCCTATTTCCTTTTACATCTTTCCTTATTTTATGCACATTGACGAAACACAGCTCAAAGAATTTATTATCGACTCTGGACTCGTGTCGCGTGCTGACCTAACAATTGCAGAAAAAGAATCGCTCGATTCTGGTATGAGCATTGGAAAAGTCTTGGTCAATAAAGGGAATCTCACAGAAGACGATTTGCGTCGCATGCAGGCATATATTCTCGGAATTCCTTTTGTTGATCTCAAAGGTCAGCGTCTTCCGTTTGAAGTTCTCTCACTCGTGCCTGAGCCAATCGCTCGGAATCACAATATTATTGCATTTCGAAAGGGTGAAACGGGCCTTGAGGTCGCGATGCTTGATACGGAAGACTTAACTGCGATTGATTTTATTCGCAAAAAGACGGGACTCAAAATCCTCCCACGCCTGACCGATGCAGACTCTATTAAAGGTGCGCTTCTTAACTATCAAAAGAGTTTGAAAGCTGAGTTTGGAGATATTATCCAAAAAGAAGCAGATAACTTGAAGGCTGAAACCGAGAAAAAAGGGGATGAAGAGGTTTCCGAGGAAGACTTGAAAAAGCTTGCCGAAGATGTCCCGGTCGTTCGTATTGTCGACACGCTCCTTAAGCATGCAATTATTCAGGATGCATCAGATATTCATATTGAACCGGCAGAGAGTCAGGTTGTGGTGCGATACCGTATCGACGGCATCCTTCATGATGCTATGGTGCTTCCAAAAAACGTAGCGAGTGGCATCACCGCGCGTATCAAAGTGCTCTCGAACCTCAAGCTCGATGAAAAGCGTATTCCGCAAGACGGACGATTTAAGATTGATATGAATAATGAAAAAGTTTCTTTTCGTGTCTCTACACTCCCTGTCTATTACGGAGAGAAAACCGTAATGCGACTTCTGCGGGAGAATGTCTCTGGATTTTCACTCGAAAGTCTTGGTTTTCATGGTGATGGTTTGGAACTCTTGCATAAAGCAACCAAGCTAGCAACGGGTATGATCCTCACTACTGGTCCAACCGGATCGGGAAAAACGACTACTTTGTATACGATGCTCGACATTTTAAATACGCCGGACATTAATATTTCTACCATCGAAGATCCGATTGAATACCAAATGAAGCGGGTCAATCAAACTCAGGTGAAGCCAGAAATTGGATTCACATTCTCAACGGGACTCCGTACGCTCGTTCGTCAGGACCCAGACGTTATCATGGTGGGAGAAATTCGAGACGGAGAAACAGCGTCACTCGCGGTGAATGCCGCTCTTACTGGGCACCTCGTACTTTCTACTCTCCACACCAATTCTGCTGCAGGTACAATCGCACGTCTTGTTGATATGAAGATTGAGCCGTTCCTCCTCACTTCAACACTCTCAGTTATTATTGCGCAACGTCTCATTCGTCGCCTCGCTGAGTCAAAAGAAAAATATTTCATGTCGAAGATTGAAATAGAACAACTCCAAAAAATTGTTGATTTGGAAAAAGTACTGAAGGCGCTCAAGGAAGAAAAAGTTGTCGCAAACAATGCAACGTGGGAAACCATTCCTATGTACAAGCCAAAACCAGGAGGGGATAGCGAGGATGGATACAAGGGACGTATCGGTATTCACGAAATTCTTCGAGTTACCCCTGCAATCCGGGACGGTATCATGAAAGGATCGACAACTCAGGATATTGAAGAGCAAGCAAAGAAAGAAGGAATGCTTACTATGATTGAAGATGGGGTATTCAAAGCGGTGCAAGGTATCACCACTATTGAAGAAGTTCTCCGTGTTGTTTCTGCTGATGAATAGCAATGGCACAATTTAACTACAAAGCAATTAATCGTGAAGGATCAGCGTACGAAGGCGTCATGGAAGCGCCAGACAGGTTTGCTGTATATCGCAAAATAAAAGAGTCTGGGGACAGTGTGATCTATGCAAACGAAGCAAAGAGCGGTTCAGTATTTTCGTTGAGATCACTGCTAAACTTTTTCAGTAGCGTCGACGCCCACGAGAAGATTATTTTTGCGCGCAATCTTGCCTCCATGATCGAAGCGGGTCTTTCGGTAACGAGAGCGCTTGCGGTAATGGAGAAACAATCAAAAAATCCAAAATTAAAGTTAGTACTGCAGTCACTCAACGATGACGTAAGTAAAGGACTGAGTTTGTCAGACTCAATGAAACAAAAGTCCGACGTGTTTTCAAACCTCTTTGTTTCCATGGTCAAAGCGGGAGAAGAGAGCGGTAACCTCGCCGGGTCACTCCGAGTCGTCTCTATTCAGATGGAGAAGACCTACAACCTTACCAAGAAAGTGAAAGGGGCAATGATGTATCCTGCGGTTATTTTCTGCATCATGATTGTGATCGGAATTCTCATGTTGGTATTTATGGTGCCGACACTAACCGCGACGTTTACCGGGCTTGGCGTTAAACTTCCTGCAAGTACGCGGTTCATCATCTCAATATCAGACTTCTTGCGAAATCACTACCTACTCGCTCTTGGCATTGTTGTTGGAACGGTGTTTGCCGTCACCACATTTTATAAAAGCTCACCGGGAAAACGAACATTCGACTATGTTTCTATTAGATTTCCGCTTCTTGGGACTATCGTGAAAGAAATTAATGCTGCTCGTACTGCACGAACACTCTCTGCACTCCTCACTTCGGGGGTAGACATTGTTGTAGCAATTGGAGTAACGCAGGACGTGCTTCAGAATTCATATTACAAGGAGGTGCTTGCGCAGGCACAGGTTGCCATTCAGAAAGGTGAACCAGTATCCAATGTGTTTATTGAACACGAGAAGCTGTATCCAATTTTTGTAGGAGAAATGATGAGTGTGGGAGAAGAAACAGGGAAAATGGGGGATATGCTTATGGGAGTCGCGACATTTTATGAAGATGAGGTTGATCAAAAAACCAAAGACATGTCGACGCTGATCGAACCATTTCTTATGGTGTTTATGGGTATCGCAGTGGGATTTTTTGCAATCTCAATGCTCGCGCCAACATACGCACTCGTAGATGCGATTTAGGGAAGAGTTGAAAAACGGAAATCGAATTACGAAAATCAAAAAAATCTCGTAATCCGATATCTGATATCCTAGTTTCGTTAATCGCAGTCTGCGGTATACTAATAGCATGAAACGTTCTCTGTTCTTCCGCACTCATCACAGTTCTCATCAAAAAGGATTTAGTTTAATTGAACTCATTGTTGGGTCCGCAGTATTTGCGCTCGTCGCAGTCAGTGTCTATCAAAGTTATGCGACACTCATTAACCTTGTGTCTGCCTCACGGGTAAAAATAACCGCCACCGATCTCCTGAATGAACAATTTGAGTTGGTTCGAAACCTTCCATACAGCAAAGTAGGTATTATCGGCGGGTTACCGGTAGGTGTGCTTGATAGCAATGAAGATATTGTTCGCGATGGAAATACATTTACTATCGATAGAATCATTCGAAACGTAGATGACCCATTCGATGGGACTATCGCCAGCTCTACGAATAGAGATCTCTCTCCTGCAGACTATAAGCTGGTTGATTTTATGTTGACGTGTGCAACGTGTAAGAACTTTCCTCCCATGACCGCAATTACCCGTGTCTCGCCAAAGAGCCTTGAGACGGCTTCAACCAACGGAGCACTTTTCATTAAAGTATTTGATGCCAATGGTAAGCCGGTGAAGGACGCAAATGTCCATATTGTAAATAGTCAGGGCACAACAACGATTACCATCGACGATGTGACCGATACCCAGGGGATGCTCCAAATTGTAGATGCTCCGCCTGGTGCTTTGGCATATGAGATCACGGTCACAAAGCCTGGATACACTACGGATCAAACATACGCAACATCAACAGGGAATCCGAATCCGACTAAGCCGTCTGCAACAGTACTTCTTCAGCAGGTAACTCAAATATCATTTGTTATTGATAAAATAAGCACTATTGATATATCAACAGTAAATAGCGCTTGTACTCCGATCGGAAATGTAAATTTCACACTAACGGGAAGTAAATTAATCGGCTCAAGTCCCAATGTGTATAAATACCTTCAAGCACTAACAACGAACGCAGGGGGAACGAAAACACTTCCTGATATGGACTGGGATACCTACGGACTTACGGTCACATCAAGTGGACAGCATCTTTCAGGGGTGAACCCGTTACTTCCGTTTGCGGTACTTCCAAATGCTGTGCAGAATGTTCAGCTCGTTCTCAATAACTACCCTCCCTCTCAGCTACTTGTCACGGTAAAAGATGGAGGAACAGGACTTCCACTTTCGGGCGCAACAGTAGATCTCACAAAGCTTGGATTCAGTAATTCGGAAATCACTGGTCGAGGATTTTTCAGTCAAACAGACTGGTCCGGAGGAGCAGGGCAACAAACATTCACCAATCAAACGCAATATGATACATCAGACGGAAATATTGATACAGGCGGTCCGGCTGGGGAGATGAAACTTTCAAATATCTTTAGTGTGTACTCAGTGACTGGCGATCTTACTTCATCCGTATTTGATACCGGAACTGTAAGTAACTTTAGTCAAATATCATGGGCACCCACTGCACAGCCGAGCGCTGTTGGTACAAGTTCTGTTCGATTTCAAATTGCTACAGCCCAAAGCAATACCGCAACGACTACGTGGAGCTTTCTTGGTCCTGACGGCACCGCAGGGACGTATTATTCGACATCAAATACTAATATTAGTTCGGCACATAGTGGCGACCGATATTTCAAATACAAAACGTACATGCAGACAGCAAGTACGACATACACCCCGAATGTCTCAGACGTTGCCGTCACCGTGACTTCATCATGTACACCACCAGGGCAGGCGTTGTTCTACAATCTATCAACTGAGACATACACGCTCACCGTGAATGCTCCAGGGTATAGCCAGTCGCAAATGTCGGTAATAATTCCTTCAGACACCTCATATGTTCAGCAGAATGTTACGATGGTCCCATAATATGAAAAAAAATTATTCCAAAACAAAAGGATTTACGCTTGTTGAAACAGCAATTTCAATTTGGATAATTTTGCTCATTGGACTTGCGATTGCAAACTTCGGCCGTGATATATTTTCGTACAACTCAACCCTGCAAAGCAACCTCACTGCTCAGCTTGATGCGCGAAAAGTTCTTCGAACCCTCATTGCAGAACTCCGAAGTTCATCACAATCAAGCCTTGGTTCATATCCAATCGATACAGCGGGAACATCTACCCTTATATTCTATAGCAATCCTGACGCTGATAATTTAAAGGAGAGGGTAAGGTACTTTCTCCAAAACAATACTCTTATGCGTGGAGTAATAAAGCCAACCGGTACTACGCTTGTATATAATACGAATACCGAAGTGTTCGATACGGTTATCCGAGACATTATTAATGGCACTTCAACTCCTATTTTTACCTACTACGACGAAAATTATACGGGAACATCTTCACCGCTGTCGCAGCCAGTAAATATTGGGAGCATTCGTATGGTGAAAATTATGGTAATTGTTGACCGTGATCCAAATCGTTCACCAACACCAATTACTGTTACTGCACAAGGGACACTTCGTAACTTGAAAGATAACTTATGATCAATTCCAAACATCAAAACGGACAGGTTCTCGTTCAAGTTATCGTATTCAGTACAATTGCCATTGTACTTATTGGTGCACTAGTGGGATGGGCAGGAATTAATATCAAATCTGCACGACAATCACTCGACCGTGAACGGGCGATTCAACTTGCAGAGGCCGGAATCGACTACTATCGATGGCATTTAGCACACGCTTCAACAGATTATAAAGATGGAACTACTAGTGGTGGACCTTACGTTCACTCTGTTGTAGATAAAAATGGAAACGTTGCAGGGCAATTTAGTTTAACAATTGTTTCGCCAGCAGTCGGTTCAACAAAAGTGCGTATCGAGTCAACCGGAACTTCTTCCTCTACCCCAACGCTGTCAAGAAAGATTGCCGTAGAACTCGCCATCCCATCACTGGCAAAATATGCCGTAGTGGCAAATGACGTAATGCGTTTTGGGCAAGGAACAGAAGTGTTTGGACCCATCCACTCAAATGGGGGGATTCGATTTGATGGCTTGGCACATAACATCGTCACGAGTGGTCAGTCTACGTACGATGATCCTGATCACACTGGTAACGTTGAATACGGGGTCCACACCCACGTGCTCTACCCTTCGGGAGTCGTTGATAGTAATTACCGAGCCCCAGAGGCCCCGCCAACCCTACTCCAGGCGCGCACTGACGTATTTCAGATTGGCAGAGTATTTCCTGCCCCTGTTGTTGATTTTGTTGGACTTACAACAGACCTCGCAAGTATTAAATCGCAGGCACAGGCGTCCGGTAAATATCTTGCAGCATCAGGTTCTCAAGGATACCTCATTGTACTTAAAACAAATGATACATTCGATGTTTACAAAGTCACCAGCTTGATCAGCCCTTCGAATAGTTGTCAGACAGATGGCACAAATACTGGTCAGCTTGGGTGGGGATCATGGAGTATAAAAAATAAAACACTCGTTGGAAATTACCCGATACCAGCTAATGGCCTTGTCTTCATTGAGGATAACGTATGGGTGGAGGGTACTATAAATACCGCTCGGCTCACTATTGCATCGGGGAAATTTCCAGATAACGCAAATACCAGAACAAGTATCACAGTAAATAACAACTTACTCTATACGAATTACAACGGTTCAGATGTCACCTCACTCATCGCTCAGAACAATGTAAACGTAGGACTTGAAAGTGCTGGTACTCTTCGTATTGACGCGGCGCTCGTTGCTCAAAATGGTCGTGTGGGTAGATATTATTACAGTACAAACTGTACAACCTACTACACGCGAAGCTCCCTTACACTGTATGGAATGATTGCCTCGAATATCCGATACGGATTTGCGTATGCCGGTTCACCAGTAACGGGATATATAACGAGAAATCTTATTTATGACGCGAATCTTCTCTATGGTCCGCCACCAAGTTTTCCGCTTACTTCAAGTAACTACGAAATACTCTCTTGGGAAGAAATGCGCTAGCCGAAAATGCCATGATATAATGGCAGAATGCAAAAATATATCGTCATCGGGAACTGGAAAATGAATCCAGAAACAGGTAATCTTGCCGAAAAACTTTTTACTTCGATAAGCAAGCTCTCTGCTCCACTTAAAAAAACAGAAGTCGTCATTGCTCCACCATTTGTATTTTTTCCAAAGAAATTTAAAAAAACAAAAAAGCTTTCACTCGGTAGCCAAGATGCATTTTGGGGAGGGATTGGCGCTTCAACGGGGGAAGTCAGTAGCTTACAACTGAAGAAACTTGGTGTTTCGCATGTGATCCTCGGTCACTCAGAGCGTCGTGCACTCGGAGAAAGCGATGCGATGGTAGCAAAGAAAGCAGACGCAGTGCTGAAAGACGAGCTCACTCCTATTATTTGTGTGGGTGAAAAAGAACGTGATCCACATGGTGAATACCTTACGTTTCTTTCAAATCAAATCAGTAATTCTCTCACTGGGCTTAGTAAAAAAGATGTAGCAAATATAATCATTGCCTATGAGCCACTCTGGGCTATTGGGAAAAATGCTATGGGTGTTATCGATAGTCACGGGCTTCATCAAATGACAATCTTTATTCAAAAGACACTCACAACACTTTTTGGAAGAGAGACTGCCTCTGGCATCCGAATTATTTATGGCGGATCAGTTGATGGAGCATCGGCACCCGAGCTCATTCGGCAGGGGAATGTGACCGGATTTTTGGTAGGCAGAGCAAGTCTAACCGCGAAGGATTTTGGAGAGATTTTAAAAACAGTTGATACCTCATAATCCGTACTCGTAATGAAATTTGTAAAAGATATTGGAGATGTACAGGGTAAGACAGTGTTCGTTCGAGCCGATTTTAATGTACCGGTAAGCGATGGAGTGATAACTGATGACTTCCGTATCCAAAAGACACTTGGTGTCGTCCGCTTTCTGAGAGAGATAGGTGCGCGCATTATTCTCGCGAGTCACTTTGAAGGTGAAGGGGGGAGTCTTGCCCCAGTTGCGAAAGCACTTGAGCAGTATTTCCCTGTGACATTTGTACAAAATTACTATCCGCAAAAACCAGAAGAAATTGATGCAGCGCTAGGGCGTGGTAATGTTGTACTCCTCGAAAATCTTCGCGTTTACAAAGAAGAAAAGGAAAATAATGAAGATTTCGCAAAGCATCTCGCTTCGTTTGCGGATATATATGTAAATGAGGCATTTGCATCATCACATCGCGCCCACGCCTCTATCGTGGGTATTCCGAAGTTTCTGCCTGCATATGCGGGATTTGTATTTGGGGAAGAAGTGGAGGAGCTGTCGAAAGCGCTTCACCCAGAGCGTCCATTCGTATTCGTACTTGGTGGTGCGAAATTTGAGACAAAAGTACCACTCATAGAAAAATTTTACACTCTCGCAGACAAGGTTTTTATTGGTGGTGCACTTGCAAATGACTTCATTAAGGCGGCGGGTTTTGGCACAGGAACGTCCCTCCTTTCATCATCGGAAGTTGATGTAAAAAAGTTCATATCCGACAAACTCATCATGCCAATCGATGTACTTGTAAGTAACAGTAATGAAGTGGTAATAAAAAAAGTGGAAGATGTAGCTATGAATGATTGCATTGTCGATGTTGGCCCAAAAACACTCGAACTCGTTGCGCCAGTTATTGCTTCAGCTAGGTGTGTATTGTGGAACGGACCACTAGGGAATTATGAACTCGGACATAAAGATGCAACGCTTGCTTTAGCAAAGCTAATTGCAGAAAGCCAAGCACTCTCTATTGTTGGGGGAGGAGATACGGTGGCGTCTATCGCAGAACTCAATCTCTCTGATAAATTTTCATTTATTTCAACCGGAGGCGGTGCAATGCTCGACTTTTTGGCCAATGAAACATT
The DNA here is from genome assembly GCA_046597175.1 of Parcubacteria group bacterium. Classification (GTDB taxonomy): domain Bacteria; phylum Patescibacteriota; class Minisyncoccia; order Phycocordibacterales; family Zambryskibacteraceae; genus CAYLHJ01. The sequence continues at coordinate 12,764 of JBKJKY010000024.1, read as the reverse complement.
GCCGGGAATACAAGCCCTCAATAATTCTGAGATTTCAGTCAAATAAAGAATTCACTTTCACAACGAGCATAGAAAATATAAAGCACCGCATGGATTTCCATGCGGTGCTCAGTCTTCATCGAGGCGTCTTTTTTTGCGAAAAATGAACCAAGCAATTGGGCCAAGGATGATAGTTATTACTATCATTTGGCAAAACCCACGGAACATCCTAAGCAGAGTGGCCATCTTTCCTGCTGACATTCTGATCTCCGTAAATTGTTTCTTATGTGAAGATATCAATATATGTAAACTCCGTCAATGCGCCCTATTTCGATTTACATCGATTCACGAATACTTTCTGCAACTCGTTTCATAACTGCATCGCTCTCATATTTTTTGGGTGGCCAAAATCCCGCTAAGCCATCTGAGAAATATCGAGGAATAAGGTGAATGTGGAAGTGGGGGATGTCAGTGCCGACTACGGTGAGTACTACAAAGTCTGCATCAGTACCCTCTTTTACTGCTGACATAAGAGTTTGAGCCCTTTGAAAGAGTTTTCCAACGAGCTCAGCCGGAGTCGCTGTCATATTCGCATAATGCAATTTTGGGATAAGAAGCGTGTGTCCTTCATGTACTGGATTTATATCGAGGAATGCGAGAGATTCGTCATCTTCATAAATAATTTCTGCAGGAGTAATTGCTTTCGTGGCAAATTTACAAAAGATACAGTCAGGATTGTGTGATGTGTCCATATATATGAGTTATACCGCAATTCTAGCATAACCGTAAAGGCTCAAAACTGACTGCCAAGTGGTAGAATTCTTTCATGCCGACCTATGCAGTAAAAGACACACCTTCGTCTGATATTTTGTGTAATCTAGCAAAGTATCCGCTTTTTGTGCAGACCCTTCTTGCTTCCCGTGGAATATATACTGAAGAAGAAGCGGAGAAATTCTTTACCCCGAATTATGAACGAGACCTCCACGATCCGTTTCTCATGAAGGGAATGGAAATAGCAGTTGACCGAGTGCTTTCAGCAATCGCCAAAAACGAAAAAATAATTATTTACAGTGATTACGACGCTGATGGGATTCCAGGGGGCGCGATGCTTCGGTCTTTCTTTGACTCAATCGGCTATGAGAATGTACAAAACTATATTCCGCATCGCCATGACGAGGGTTTTGGTTTGCATGCCGAAGCGGTCTCTCTTCTTGCTGAAACGGGCGCACATCTTATTGTTACCATCGATTGTGGTATCGCTGATATTTCTGCAGGGCTTGTTGCAAAAGAGAAAGGAGTAGATCTCATTATTACCGATCACCACGAATCAGGAAGTAAGCTTCCGCACGCTCTTGCAATCCTCGATCACAAACAACCAGGATGCACATATCCCGAGCAAGTTCTTTGCGGTACAGGGGTTGCGTATAAACTCGTACAGGGTATTTTGGCAAAGAATCGATTTGGTCTCAAAGATGGATATGAGAAGTGGCTTCTCGACTTGGTGGGAATTGCAACACTCTCTGATATGGTGCCCCTCACTGGTGAGAATCGTGCCCTCGCACACTACGGACTTATGGTGTTGCGGAAATCACCCCGCCTTGGTCTTCAAGAAATGTGGAAAAAGCTTCGAATTAATCAGCGATATATTGTTGAGGATGATATTGGGTTTTCTTTTTCACCCCGTATCAATGCTGCATCACGTATGGGGCACCCAATGGATGCGTTTAAGCTTTTGTCTGCAAAAACAATGCCGGACGCTGTGCTCGCGGCGGAATTTCTCGAGGGTCTCAACAAAGAACGTAAAACTCTGGTGGCCCAAACAGTAAAAGAATTAAAAAAAGCTCTTAAAGAGCGAGAGGAGAGAGGTCCCCTTGGCTCGGTGGTTGTGCTTGGCAATCCAAATTGGAAACCAGCACTGCTTGGCCTAGTTGCAAGTAACATTGTAGATGAAGTTCGTCGGCCCGTATTCCTCTGGGGAAGAAATGGCGACGATACTATTAAAGGCTCATGTCGCTCTGATGGAAGTGCAAGTCTTATCCGTATCATGGAAGGAGCAAAAGATTCTTTCATTCAGTATGGCGGACATAAAATGGCGGGAGGATTTGCTGTGCACACTGAGAGTGTCCACACACTTGAGGTGGCACTCTGCAATGCATATGAGCTCGTGAAAGAAACAGAATCTGAGGGGAATACGATCCATCTTGACTGTGAACTCCCGCTTTCAGATGTGAACTGGAAAACCTACGACATGGTGCAAAAGTTTGCCCCATTTGGGATCGGCAATAATAAACCACAGTTTTTATTTACCCAAGTTGAAATTGCGTCAACAAAACAATTTGGAGGAGATAAAAATCATTTGGAGGTTACATTTCAAGATGGTGACAGGGAAATAAAGGCAATCAAGTTTTTTTCTAGTCCGGATTCATTTAAAACACCACTCCACACACGAAGTAGAGTAGACCTCGTCGCAACCCTTGAAAAGTCAGTATTTGGCCGCGGCGGTCCAGAACTCCGTCTCCGCATCGTGGACATTATCTAATCTGGAAAAATATCCCCAATACTAACTTTTCTTAACATACTCTGCTATCGCTGAGTATGTTAAGAAAAGTTAGGGCATTGTACTTTTGTAACCTCGAGCGAGCTTTAGTGTTCTTATGTATTTATGGATTTTAATTCTTCGCAAATACTCGGTGAATTCTTTCGGAAGTGGGGAAGGTCCTACCCAAACACTTCTTTGGATCATTTCATATTCAAACTTCTTTAGATGCCACCTGAGCCACTCACGTTCTGCTTTGTGTTCTTCAGGTATATCAAACATGACAATAAGATTTTTAGGAGTCCCAGGTCCTAATTCACGAGAAAATTGCTTGAGTGATTCCTGTTTCTTTTTTAGATATTTTTTGCCGATAGTTGTTATTTGCCAATCGTCTCCTTCTTTTTGGATAAGTCCTCTTTTATGAAGTCTATGTATGGTTGTACTAAGGACTCCGGGAGAAGTATTGTTAAACTCAGGTATCCCAAAGATATTAACGCGAATACCTTTGTAATTCAGTCTTTTTTTGAGAAGTTGACTAAGGATGTTTTCTACAATGTGCATGTTCGTATTAGTGTGGTGAGTGTAATACATCTTTATATTAACATACTCAGCGATAGCAGAGTATGTTAATATATATTTTACTCTTTGGTTTTGTTAGACTTGATATATATGGCATTGCATAAAAATACTATTTTTACTGATGGGTCTTCACGAGGGAACCCTGGACCTGGTGGATGGGGAGCAATCGTTTTGCATTCGCAAAACGATGCGGAAGGTGAAAATCAAAATACGAAAAATGGAAGGGTCACCGAGCTTGGAGGTGGCGAAAAACATACGACCAATAATCGCATGGAGCTCACGGCGGTTATTGAAGCGTTGGCGTATATTGCAAAGCACAACAGTGATGCAGAAACTGTGGTAAATACAGACTCGAGCTACGTCCTCAATGGCTCGACGAAGTGGCTCTCTGGCTGGAAAAGTAATGGTTGGAAAACCAAAGCAAAGGGAGAGGTGGTAAACATCGATTTGTGGGAAAAAATGGACGAGGTACTCGGTGAGGTGGGAAAAGTGTCATGGAATCTTATCAAGGGTCACTCAGGTGTACCTGCAAATGAACGGTGTGATGTGATTGCAACTTCATTTGCAGATGGTGAGAAGGTGGAATTATTTGTCGGAAAATTAGCAGACTATGGAGTGGATTTGAGTGTGTCTGCACCGAAAGCGAAAAGTTCACATCTAAAACCGAAAAGTTCGCGCACAGTAGCGTATTCGTATGTCAGTAGTGTTGAAGGAAGCGTGATGGTGCACAGTTCGTGGGCAGAGTGTGAAGCGAGGGTAAAAGGGAAGAGTAAGGCGTTGTTTAAGAAATCACTTTCAGCAGTAGATGAGGCTTCAATCATCTCACTATGGAAAAAACCTTTTCATTCATAAATGAACATCGGTTTGTGTGTGTCTGCTCCTCTTTTCTTGTGGGTGTATTTCTCTCTTCAGTCGCGCCACTTCCCCTTGCATGGGGATTTTTTGTAATTCTTTTAGGAATTATTTGTACTGGGTACGCATACACATTTCGCTTTTTTGCGGGGAAAAGTGCGGTTGTGATTATCGGACTCTCACTGATTGTTTCTGCGCTCGGAATCATTCGTGTTGGTGTCCATAAGAATATTTCTGAAAATGCTGATTTTGCAGAGCGAGTGGGCAGTCAGATAACCTTCATTTCAGTTGTGCTCGATGAGCCTCAAAACAAAGAGACATATGAGCAGTACCTCGTGCGGGTACCGGAAAGTGGTGAAAAAATATTAGTGAAAGCGAGTGTGTATCCATCATTTGCCTATGGAGACGAAGTGAAATGGAGTGGAAAGTTGCTGGTACCAAAAAATTTTCAAACGGATGGCGGAAAAGAATTCGATTATGTCGCATATTTAGAAAAAGATCACATTCGCTACATTCTTTCTTTCGCACACGGTGAGCTTGTATCAAGAGGGAATGGAAATGTCGTGGTCGCACTCCTATTTCGTATTAAGCGAGCGTTTGTCAGAAATATAGAAACGTTGATTCCCGAGCCTGCCTCGTCGTTACTTTCGGGAGTCCTCCTCGGGATTCAAGATTCTCTTGGTAAAGATTTAGAAGAGATATTTCGGAGAGTGGGGATCATTCATATTGTTGTGCTTTCTGGATATAACATCACGGTGGTCGCAGAGTCGCTCATCGGCATCTTTTCATTTTTACGGCGAAGGGTTGCACTCAGTATCGGTGCTATCGGTATCGTGCTATTTTCTCTCATGGTTGGCGCTACGCCGTCAGTCTTGCGCGCATCGGCCATGGCGCTCCTCGTGCTTCTTTCAAAGTTTACCGGAAGAACGTACGCAGTGGGGAGGGCACTCCTTCTTGCTGCGTGCGCGATGGTGCTGTGGAATCCGAGTGTGCTGGTGTTTGATACCTCATTTCAACTTTCATTTCTTTCAACCATCGCTATCATTTGGATTTCTCCCTTGGTAAAGCAAGGGCTTGCCAAAGTCCCCGAAAAGTTCGGGCTCCGCGAAGTGGTTTCTGCCACACTCGCAACACAGATATTCGTACTTCCGCTTCTCCTCTATAAAATGGGTCAGGTGTCACTCGTTGCATTGCCAGTAAACGTACTCGTGCTCGGGTTCATTCCTCCGATTATGCTCCTTGGGTTCATCGCCGGATTGTTTCAATTTGTTTTGCATATCGTTGCCTTTCCATTCGCATTTCTTGCATATCTATTGCTGATGTATGTGATACAGGTTGCTACTTTTTCGAGCACCCTTCCATTTGCTTCAATTACTATTTCGTATTTCCCCGCACCATTTCTTTGGGTTTCGTATGCAGTATTTGGATTCGTATATTACAAATTTCGCCACCAACAAAAAAACACCCAGCCTGTGTAGAAAAAACAGGCTGGGTGTTTTTTTCTTCGCTACTTCAATGCTTTGGCGTAGTTTTCTTCTATCACAGACCAGTTGAGGTTCGTGAAAAAATCTTCGACATATTGCTTCTTGCCACTTGGCTGATAGTCCGCAACGAATGCGTGTTCCCACACATCAAGTCCGAGAATTGGAGAGAGGCCGAGCAGGTGACCAATGTGTTGCTCGTCTACCCACTGCGTGATGAGTTTGCCGGTCTGAGTATCAAGGTAGAGCCATGCCCACCCAACTCCGCGCGTCATAGCGAGGGTTTTGAACTGTACGAGGAAACTTTCAAGCGAACCCCACTGACTTTCAATTGCCGTGTGGAGTGTGCCACCCGTGGTGAGCGAAGTCGAACCACCTTCAAGCGAATGAAAATAATATTCATGATTTCGCATGCCATTAAACTCAAACGCAAATCTTCTCTGGAGTTCTGCTATAAAGTACGGTACAAACGGGTCTTTCTCCGACCACGCTTTGTAGTCAGGAATCTTTTCCAAGATTGAATTCGCATTCTTTACATACCCCGCATAGAGCTTCAAATGTTCCTCGATGTTTTTTGCTGATATTCCTTGTAATTCTGGAATGGTAAATGTTTTTTCGATAAATGGTGTCATATATGTAGTATACCGTTTCCTATAAAAACAGCATCCTACTGGCATATAATGAAAGGATGGATTATGTAGCCAAACGCTGGAAGCAGTTTCTCCTCGGTTTTCTGCTTTTTTTCAATATGTTGATTTGGTCCGCTGTGGTTGCCTACAGCCCGAAGGATCATATCACCGTTTCATTTCTTAGTATCGGCCAAGGGGATGCGTCGATTATTGAATCCACACATGGGAACCGAATTTTGATTGATGGGGGACCGAGCGGAATTGTCCTCCAGAAAATTTCTGAAGTACTGCCGTATTTTAATCGCAGTATTGATATAATCATCGAGACGCATCCGGACCGCGACCACATTGGGGGAATCCCAAGCGTGCTTGAGCGATATGTTGTTGGTACATTTCTTGAGCCTGGGGTCGAGTCCCCAAATCATGTGGATGATGCAATCCGAGAGATTGTAAAAAATAAAAACATTCCTCACATGCTCGCGCGTGCAGGGCAAGTGATAGATATGGGAGATGGCGCAGAGCTCCGCATACTATTTCCTGACCGTGATGTAAGTGGTATGGAAACAAATAGTGCCTCTATCGTGGCACAGCTCATATATGGTGATACGTGCTTTCTTTTTACTGGAGACTCTCCGCAAAAAATCGAAGAATATTTAGTAAGCGTCTATGGCGATGAGCTGAGGTGCGACGTCCTCAAGGCGGGGCACCATGGATCACGCACTTCAACAGGAGATACATATCTAGGCTCGGTACAACCGCAGTACGCAGTCATCTCAGCGGGAAAAGGAAATAGCTACGGGCATCCGCATAAAGAAACAATTGAGAGACTCAAAATTGCAGGAGTAACAATACTCAGCACGATTGAAAACGGAACGATTCAAATGATCTCTGACGGGAAAGCGATTACGGTACAGTAGTTTGACAATAGTGTACTTACGGGTAGTATCGACACGTGGGACTTGGGCTAACGTCACTCCTTCGGGGAGCAGGGAGTCGCGTCCCAATGACGGGTCAGAGGCAAAGAGGAATCGTGTAGCATAGGGGGGAGGTGGGAACCGAATCTTCGCATTCGGTACTGCCGACAATGAAATACCGCCCGTTCTTCGGAGTTATCTGACTGCCCAAGTCTCACACGCCACCTATCTCGTATAGGTGGCTTTATTTTGAATAAGAATTATACACGGACATCCGATGTCCACAGAAGTAGCAAACTTATAAACAAAAGAGCCTCAACGATGAGAGCTTGGGGCTCTTCGTTGAGGCTCGAGGCACTCTACTGCTACACCCTTCTCGCGCGGGACACTGATATCCCGGCGAAGATGTTTGCCACGCCCATTGCTATCCAGAAGATAGCCCATCCAACTCTGGTGCTTTCTCCCAAAAAGCAATATCCTGCAATGACGACACAACAAACTACGTCAACAACCCCGGAAAAAGTATCCTGAGATGTTTTGTTGAGGTTTGTGTAGGGCAAGGACATTTTGATTGCCCACATGATGAGAAACAGGGGGACTAGCACGTCCATCTTGCACCTCTGGTTTAGGGATTAACAACCAAGAACTTACTGCTCCTAAAATGAATTATATCATATACTAGAATAATGTCAAACACATTTTGCACTAACAAAAAACCAAGGAATTCCTTGGTTTTTTACGTGTTTCGTATTTCGATATCCGATTTTCGTGATTTAGATTACTCCCGCTTTCTTCAGTGTCTTGTACGCTCCGTTTTTCTGGATAGTCTTGATTCCGCGTGTTGAGAGGGTAAGGCTTAGGGTTTTTTTGAGCTCAGGAATATAAATACGCTTCTTTTGGAGGTTTGCGTATTTTCGTACCTTGCCGGTTGGGTTAAATTGGGTAGCACGAGTTCGGTTGCTGTAGCCAGCACCCATGAGTGAACTTTTTTGTGTAATTGGGCAAACTTTCATGGTGATTTGTTACGTATGTAAGTGAGGACGATAGTACCATATGGTCTAGATTATGCAAGAAATACTTGTTTGGTATACTACTCTCCATGGAATCACTTGATTTTATCTTTAGTATCGCAATTCTCATCTTTTCCGTTGTCATCCATGAGGTGTCTCATGGCTATGCTGCGTATTTGCAGGGAGACAAGACTGCAGAATATGAAGGCAGGCTTACCCTAAACCCTGTTAAGCACCTCGATCCAGTCGGTTCATTTGTTGTACCAATCATTTCCTATCTTCTTGGGGGATTCATTATTGGTTGGGCAAAGCCTGTGCCATTTAATCCATACAACCTACGGAATAGACGCTGGGGGGAGGCTATTGTCGCGGTAGCAGGACCACTTTCAAATATTGTCATTGCACTCATCTTTGGCCTCACCATCCGCTTTGGAGGGACGAGCCTACCCCTTTCGTTCATCAGCGTATCCTCGCTCATCGTCTATATGAATATATTACTTGCGATATTTAACCTTATGCCGGTCCCACCACTTGATGGATCGAAGATCCTCTTCGCTCTTATCCCTGCCTATTCACGAGTGCGGGGGATGCTTGAGCGGGGAGGGTTTCTCTTGGTGTTTGTTGCTATTTTTGTCTTATGGCCGATGGTGAGCCCCGTCGTTTCTGTTTTGTTCAGGTTGATTACGGGCCTTAGCTAAATAGCCCATCTTCAGTCCTTGCAATTTCTTAAGCCTTATATTAGAGTATTGCCTACATTGCTTCCTGAAGCAGTTTTTAATTTTCGATACGAATGTCAACAATTAACCAACTCGTAAAGCGACGCCGAAAGGTACTTCACCGAAAATCAAAATCGGTGGCTCTTACTCGTAGTTTCAACACGATTAAGAACCGACCTGTATATTTCAACTCTCCATTTAAGCGTGGCGTGTGTACCAAGGTAACAACCAAGACCCCAAAGAAGCCGAACTCAGCTATCCGAAAGATTGCCCGTGTCCGCCTTACGAATGGCCTCGAAGTCACCGCGTACATTCCAGGTATGGGTCACAACCTCCAGGAGCACTCAGTGGTAGTACTTAAGGGTGGACGCGTAAAAGACGTAGGACTCCGCTACTCAGTAGTGCGCGGTGTGCTCGACGCAACGGGAGTAGAAACTCGCCGAAAGGGACGAAGTCAGTACGGAACTAAGAGACCAAAAGCTAAATAATCATTATGCGAAGAAAAGTTACAAACAGAAATATTGTTACTCCGGACTCAACCTATGATTCAGTCAAAGTAGGGAAGCTCATCAACTATGTGATGGATGCTGGAAAGAAAAACGTGGCACGTTCTATCGTGTACGGCGCTTTTGATACTATCAAAGAGAAAACAAACACCGATCCTGTAGAAATATTTGAAACAGCACTCAAGAACACTGGTCCAAACATGGAAGTACGTTCACGCCGAGTGGGAGGTGCCAACTACCAGATCCCACGAGAAGTTCGTCCAGAGCGACGCCTCTACTTGTCCCTCAAGTGGCTCATCGATGCAGCTCGCGCGAAAAAAGGAATGCCAATGCACCAGAAGCTTGCTGACGAAATTATTCTTGCTTCAAAGAACGAAGGTGAAGCGGTAAAGAAGCGTGAGAACACTCATAAGATGGCTGAGGCGAACAAGGCTTTCGCTCACTTCGCTTGGTAGTCGCGAGGTATTTTTAATTCTTTTCATCGTTACAAGCTCCGCGGCCTCCCGCGGAGTATTGTTATACACCTTAGTCGACCTGCTCACTTGTGCCTCGAACTGAATTAAAAACCCTCTCGCTTAAGATTTCGTTGAAAATTGAACACGTATGCAGTTGGTCTAATAACTCATCATTTTTTTACAAAAAAATAGGGTATAATTTATGTAGTAATTATTAATGTGATTGTACGTCTATATAGACACAATGAACCCAAAAAAAGACACATTAGATTTAAATAAGAAAGAATTTAATTGGGAGTCTTTCGACTTCGATAGGTTTTTTGTAGATGCAAATGAAGTTGGTGAAATTCTCCGAAGGAATGACAGCGAGTCGATAGTTCCTAATCTCTCTGCAAAATCCGCAATCGATGGCAGAGGATTATGATTTTTCGAATAAACACTCTCTTTTAGATACAAACATTCTAAAAGAGATGACTCAAAAAACTAAACGATCGGAATCGTTTAAGCCTATTTTTGAGTATTTAAAAGAAAAGAATACAACACCATTTATTATTGAACCCACAAAGTTTGAATTCATTGGGTATAGCAGTAACAAAACTGACTATGACAAACTCACTTCGTTCGTTGGTCAATTCTCATCAATACCTCTACAAAATAATGATATAGAAACGGCGACCTTGTTATCTTCTATATACAAAAACAAAAATCCTTCAATAAATCCTAAACAGATATCTTTCGTAGATTGCCTCTACGCTTCTCAGATTATTAAGTTTCAAAGCAGAGCCTTTATTGTAACCACAGATGTGAATGACTACCCATCGTTTCTTTTTGATATGCCATACCATATCGCAATCGAAGAAGCAGATGGTGCAACTAGTTTTGTGGGCTTTAAAACTTATAATAAGGAAAAATGGGAAAAGCTCCAAAAAAACTTTAAGTCTTCCTAGATTACACACCTCCTCGCATTCTGCGAAGACTTTTTATCAGTATTTTATATGAAAAACAGCTATTGATTAAGAGTCATTCTTCCTATATAGTATGCCCATTCTGCCGTAAGGCATTTTTTTATCAGTCGCATTTCTGCTCTTGGCTCACCCCTCTAGCAACTAAAAACTAGCCACTAACAACTAATTTATTATGGAACGAGATTACCCACTTGAGAGAGTTCGAAACTTTGGAATCGTAGCACACGTAGATGCGGGGAAGACCACCACATCAGAGCGCGTTCTCTACTACACCGGTGCTCAGCACAAAATCGGTGAAGTGCACGAAGGTGAAACGACCACCGACTGGATGGAACAGGAAAAAGAGCGTGGTATCACCATTACCGCAGCGGCTATTACCTGTTTCTGGTCTCCAACCTATCTCGAAACAGAATCTCGCAAGAAAAAGGAAAACAAATATCGTTTCAATATTATCGACACCCCAGGTCACATCGACTTTACCGTAGAAGTAAAGCGTTCACTTCGCGTACTCGATGGAGCGGTAGTAGTGTTTGACGGAGTAGCAGGAGTAGAGCCTCAATCAGAAACAAACTGGCGTTACGCAGAAGATGCAAGTGTGCCTCGTATCTGTTTCATCAACAAACTCGACCGAATCGGTGCATCATTTGAGCGCTCATACAAATCAATTCTCGACCGTCTTTCAAAAAAAGCAGTTCGCGTGCAAATCCCAATGGGCGAAGAAGGTGATCACGAAGGAGTTATCGACCTTCTCGGCATGAAGGCATATTTCTTCGAAGGAAACATGGGTGATCAGATCATTCAGAAAGACATCCCTGAGAAGTTCATGGCTGATGCTCAGAAATATCATGCAGAGCTCGTTGAGAAAATCGTAGAACATGATGAAGCTCAGATGAACGACTATCTCGAAGGAAAAATCCCTGCGTATGATGATTTGAAAAAGACACTCCGTAAAGCAGTTATTGCAAACGGTATTTTCCCGGTATACGCAGGATCAGCGCTCAAGAACAAAGGGGTGCAAATTATCCTCGACGGTGTTGTCGACTATCTTCCATCTCCACTTGATATCAAGCCAGTAACTGGTATTGATCCAAACACAGGGCTCGAGGTATCACGTTCAGCATCTGACTCAGAGCCATTCTCAGCACTTGCGTTCAAACTCCAAGCAGACCCATTCGTAGGTCAGCTCACGTTCTTCCGTGTATATTCTGGAAGTATCGAATCAGGAAGTTATATTTACAACTCAACAACTGGCGAAAAAGAACGACTCGGACGCATCGTGCGTCTCCAGGCGAATGATCGTGAAGAAGTGAAGAAGGTGTATGCAGGAGAAATCGCAGCTGCGGTAGGTCTCAAGAACGCAAAGACATCGCACACATTCTGCGATGAGAACAATCCAATTATTCTCGACCAAATCAAATTCCCAGAACCTGTTATCTCACTTCGCATTGAGCCAAAGACCAAAGCCGACCAAGAAAAGATGGGTATGGCACTCAAGCGTCTTTCTGATGAAGATCCAACATTCCGTATCGAGTCTGATCCAGAAACAGGAGAGACGGTGATGAAAGGAATGGGAGAACTTCACCTCGAAATTCTCGTAGACCGCATGAAGCGTGAATTCAGCGTGGAAGCCAATGTCGGAAAGCCACAGGTAGCATACAAAGAAACTATTACTGGTGAAGCAGAAGTAGAACACAAATACATCAAGCAATCAGGAGGAAAGGGGCAATACGGTCACGTTAAAATTATTATCAAACCGCTCGCTTTCCGTGATCCAGAAGAAAAGGTTCCAAAGAACGTCAAGATTTCTCCCGGCTTTGAATTCATCGACTCTATTAAAGGAGGTGTTATTCCTCAAGAGTTCATTCCTGCGGTAGAAAAGGGTATTAAGGAAGCGATGGAGCGCGGAGTAGTAGCAGGATTTAAAATGACTGATATTTCTGCAGAGCTCATCTTCGGTTCTTATCACGATGTTGACTCATCTGAAATCGCGTACAAGATTGCTGCATCAATGGCATTCCGTGAAGCTGCAAACAAAGCAAAGCCAGTTATTCTTGAGCCGATTATGAAAGTAGAAGTAGTAGTGCCTGATAAGTTTATGGGAGACATCACAGGTAACCTTTCAAGTAAGCGCGGACAAGTAGA
>JBKJKY010000003.1:0-55267 GCA_046597175.1 Parcubacteria group bacterium | reverse complement strand
AGCGTTTTCGTAGTCTGTTCCTGCGATTGCTGCGAGAACTGAACCATTACTGTTTGTCTTGAGGAGTGATGAGGCGGTGTTTGAGATGGCGAAAGAGGTGGTGGTGGCGTTGGTTGTGGTTAGACTTCCAACACTTGCAGAACCGATATTTGCATCCGTTGAAAAGAGATTGGTGGAAGTTGCGTTCGTTGTTGTCGAGTTTGTAAATCGCGCTGTACCAGGAGTAGTTGCACCGATTGTAACATTCTCAATAGTACCTCCTTCAACATTTTCTGCCACAAACGCAGTGGGAACCGCGCCGAGAACTTTGCGTGGAGTCATTTCTCCGTCCCAGGTAGGTGATCCAGTTGATCCTCCCACCTCAACCCCAAGGTACAGTGTCTGAGCGAAATTTACTGATGTGAGCACAGTAGAACTTCCGAGCATAACACTGAAAAGTCCATTTGAAAGCGTCACGCGGTCGCCAGGAGCGGTACTACGATCTTCTTGCCAAACAGGGACCCCACCGCTTGCTGATGTATACAGCGCAAAGCGCATATGATAGACACCATCTGCAGCTGCAACGTTAAGGGGCGTTGTAAGCTTTCCTTGATAATTTATTTGTTTATTAAAAGCTGCCTCTGCAATCTTTGGAGCAAATGAAAAAACTTCAAGAGCAGGAAATAATCCTGGAATCGTAAAGAATACGATAAGGATAAGTGTTGATGCTATTATTTTTTCAATTAATTTCCACATGAGAGAACTATTTTTTACGTTTCAATTCAAATGTTTTTTTGACTACGCTGCCGAGGATTATGAGAAGGATGAGAATAAGGACGATTGTGAAAAGATTATTCTCAAGAGTCTGCAGGAGGAGAAGGAAGAAGGTGTTTCGTGAATCGATAGCATTTTCAGCACTTGCAAGGAGATTTCCAAAAATATTTTTTAGTCCTCTATTTTTGTAATCAACAATTGCGATATGAACCCCGTATGTTCCCGAATCCCCGAGTGCTCCAATTGTTGCGGTGTATGCAGTCTTTTCTTTGTTTATCCGAAGGAGGAAGGAAAATGTTTTCGAAGGATCAGTCGGGTGAGTGAGTGTGATTGCTATGCTTTTTAGCACCTCTGGAACCTTCTTGTAATCAAGTGACACAGTGAGATTTTCAAGTCCATCGATCGAAACCCCCGCGCCACTCCCATCGGCCTGTATCTTTTTTCCATGCTGGATGAAATCAAAATCGAGGAATGTTAGTGCACGAATGATCGGATCTACGTTTGGTGCATCGGGTAGATTCCCGAGAGTGTCGGGGTTCGCCCCTACTGGCTCACCTGGAACAGGGATCCGTGCGGTAGCGAGTAATCCAGACGAGTAATTTCCATCAGTATCTTTGGTAAAGAGTGTGTAGTAATACCGTGTGCCAATCGTTACGCTGGCATCTTCACTCACTTCACCTCCTCCTTCATACACAACTTCTCCATCACTTGGATCTGCTGGATAAAATGATTCACTTCGGACAATCCTCTCTTCAGCAAAATTCACTGTTGGATTTTTCCACTTAAGGAGAATCCGATCTACTCCAGCGGTGGCAGTAAAATTTCGCGCATTTACATTTCCTTGCGGAATTCCTACCGTTGCAAATTGACTCCGAAGTTCGTTATACCCTCCGTATCCACTCACTACCTGGATAAGAAATTGATAATTTGTTCCAGAGAGTAAATTTGGAAGCGTAACACTGTGAAAAGTAGTGAAAAATGTTTCAGATACATTTCCTTTCTCAAGATTCGAGGTAAGCCCCCAAGAGAGTGTGCTTTGCACTGGCACCGACGTATTCCACGATATGACTGCGCCACTTTGATTCGGGGTTACCACTAAATTGTAAATCTGTGGCACTGAAGTCTGGCTTTTTCCCCCACCTCCTCCGGAATTTGTACTGACAGGAGCGGGTAGCGTTGTTGCAGTAGAACTTGCAGACTGAACTGATTCATTGAGTGCTGCGTCAATTGCTGAAACTGTATACGTATAGAGTGTGGAAGCGCTGAGGCCAGTATCAGAATATGTAGTACTGACCGAAGTCCCTACCAAAGCACTATCACGATAGACACGATACCCAGTTACCGCCACATTGTCTGTCGATGCACTCCACACAAGATCAATTTGTGACGCTGAGACTGCAGTTGCAGAAAGTGCAGTTGGCACAGATGGTGCAATTGTGTCAGCGCCAGCAGTAACCGAAAGGTTAATGTTGAACTGATCTGTTGCTGCGATGAGATTTGTGAAAGAGCAAAGGAACACAAGAGAGAGAGCGATACTTTTGACTGTGACGGTATTTCGAAACATGGAATATTAGAGCGCTACGGCAGTTACCGTACTTGTTGCACTGTACGCTCCTGCAGGCTGAATATTTGCAATTCCTGACTCTACTCTAAACTTCAGTGTTGTTCCTGTGCCTGCCGGAAAGTTTGGCACAACCTCTTTTGCGATAAGAACATTTGATGTCGTCAGATTGCTCCAGCAACTATCTACCGTATCGAGAACACCACTTCCACACACTGTTCCATTATCCTTGTAATTACTTACAATTGCCGTTCCCTCTGGAGAAAATCCGAACTCAGCAGTTGTTGAAGCGACAGTAAAGGTGAAGTCTGGCACAACCCCTACAGGCGTGTAGTCAGCAAATGAATTAACCCCGGAGATAAGAGCGGGCGAAGAGCTCGCACTTACATAGAGCTCGTACCCTGCAGGATTATCGGTAAGCACGGTCACAAGAGTTGAACCATTTGCAATACCACCTGAGTTCCCATTAATAGAGGGCGTGAGGGTCACATCAGCTACCGTGCTGATTGCTAAGTACACTTCCTGCATCTGCTGGTAACCAGCTTTAATGTTGAAGTTTGTACTTCCAGAATTTCCTGTTGCAATCTCACCGAAGGTGCTTTCACTCACGTAACTTGTTGATGATGAATTTCCTCCACCAAAGTTAACTGAGTCACTCTGCAATCGATAATTTGAACTCGACATCACCGTAGCGAGCGCAGGCTGTGCGAATACAAAACTTATTAAGATCACAATGATCAGGACTGACTTCATATTAGACATACTTTTTAGCTCGCACTTTCTTTACCACAACAAACCCAAAAAAGAACATCACCACAAGAATCCCCACGCCCGCAACTTTTGGAATAAGAACAAATGAAACTACTCTTTCATCAACAATATTTTCATACCCACGGTTCATCTGCACAACAGCACGATAGTATCCAAACCCTTGAGGAACCTCGGCGAGGAGGTCGCGAGTTCGCACAGAACCAGGAAGAACAAACCAGGGATCGAGTACAGTCCTTAGGACCTCATGACCAAACATATTTTTAATCACAACAAGTCCGTAGGGGTTTATACTCACATTCCCAGAATTCTGAAATTGAAATCGCAGTGGCACAGAGTTTTCAAAAAATAGTGATGCACCATTTTTCGTTTTTACTGAAAGAAGTGACCCATCATACTTCACGTCTCCTGGAACTGTTACAAAAAGAAGTGCTGCAACATTTCCAATCACCACTGCACCGGTGTTGGCATCTCCCTCTGTAGTGATAGCATTTCTCTTTGCAACAGCACTGACTATAACTGAGCCGAACTTGCCACCACTTTTTTCTCCAACGGGAATTGAGATAGTTACCGGCAGTATCGCTCGATCACCGTGCTCAAGCACAAATTGATTCTCGGTAACACTCAAGAATTTTTTCAAACTTGTCTCGCTCTGGCCTGATCCAAGAAGTTGAACCACCTGGCCCTCAGTTGCTCCAGAAGTAAAATCTTCGAAATGAACGGTAAATGATTGTGTTCGACCGGTCTTGTTATCAATCACAAGATTTACTGTTTTCACTTCGCCTGCGTTTACTTCGCTTTCAATTTTTGCAGGACCAACAACAAAGTTTTTTTCTACTGGCACACCTTCATGTTTCTCAATAGTCAAAGCTTCGAGTGTCGTCACACGTGCGAAGCTTATGAGTACAAGAATGAGGGTGATGAGTATTTTTTTCATGTTGTTTTTGTTATTAATTTTCGACCTTTATTTTTACAGACCGTTTTCATGGGATTCTTCCCATGCGATTGTGACCAATATTTTCGTCACAAACGTATGGGAAGAATTAGTTTTTAATCGGCACGAGCACATAGAGATAGTCGTCGCCCTTACTTCTTTTAAACACTGGCTTTATGACACCATCTGACCCATCTGCTCCTGGCTCCACGGTAACTTCATCAGAGAACGTACTTTTAATTTTTGCAATTGTCGCTTCCTTATCAGTCTTCGCGGTAACTGGCACTACGATCATTCCTTCACTTGGCCTCTCATCAGCGACAAGAGTTGGAGGATCGTTCGTATATAATTTCGGCGGTGAACCTCTGCTCTTTACGAATGCAAGAATTGTTTTCTGCGCTCCACCTGTCCAATCATTTACTGTCAAATATATTTTCTCTGAGACAGTATCAAGAACGTTCCAAGCTCCGCTTACAACGCTTGCGGTGAGATCCACACCCTGATATGCAGCGGGGGCAGGGCGCTCTACCGCAACAGTCTCACGATTACTAACACCCGTTTCTGTCATGAGATTAAATACAAGGAATGATATAAGTACCGCCACCACACCGAGCGCAACTGTAGGAAATCTTTTTCCAAACACTTGGTGATGAGTAGAAGGCATGGTAACCGTAGTAACCGTAGAGAGGATAGGTGTAATAAATTTCGCATCAGCAAAATACTCAGAAACAATTGGTTCTGAGGTGGGTGCAGAATTTTTAATTTCATCAACTTGCTTTTCGGAAACTTGTACGACTTCTCCCACAGCCTTAATCGGAATCCTATGAACAACTTCGGGTGTCACCTCTATCTCAGGCGAAATGAGTGAAATATCACTCAAAGTTTTTTCTTCAAGAAGTGGAGCCTTGAGGTCAAAAGCAAAGAGTGGAAGATCCTCAGATTCAGGGCTTACCTTTTCGAGAAGAGCTCCAGTTGAAGCAGAGTCCACAACTCTGACCTCTTTCTTCATTTCAAGTAATTGAGGCAGTGCCACTTCCGCAACAACAGGGGGAGCGGGGACCACAGAAATCTGAGGCTCAAAATTGACCAGTAAAGCCTCTTCTTTATTTACCGTAGGAGTTACCTCTGTTTTAACTAATCTTTGAGACTTATTTTTTGAACCACTTCCGTTTGAATTTTTATGAGCAATAAGGGAATCGAAAGATACATACCAAGAGCGTCCGATCATTCGACAGTCGAGCTTTCCATCTCGGCAGAGTTGACCAATATAGTCATTAACATAGCCACTTATTTTTGCAGCTCGGCTAGACGAGATATACTTTTTTCCGTCGAAATAAAGATCAGAATTCATTACATACATTATAGATTTGTGGTGTTTTTTTAGATATGAATTTCTGTGGATAAAACAAAATCATTTTTACTAAAAATCTAATCACTCCCCTTGTCAAAAAAACTCGATTACTAGCATGTTTCAATGAAAAAGATGAAATAAAATTCAAAATAATAAATATTTTGAATTTATCAAGGCACTAACTGCTGACTTAGCCACAAAGAAAAAACTACCCAAATTTATACAAAATAAAATTTAAAAGTTTAAAAGATATACACATGTAAACATTGATAATTCCACATAAGAATATACAATTCTATGTATAAGTTTATTAAGGTTTATTAAAGAATAAATGGCTAATAATATGGAATACAAAAAATATGTGACAATTAAAGAAGCGGCGTACGTACTCGGCGTTTCTCCTCTTACTCTACGAAATTGGGATAAGAATGGCAAGTTCCCTGCACAGAGACATCCAATGAACAATTATCGTGTATACAAAGCTGAAAACCTCCTTAAAATCATAGAGGATATAGAAAATGGTGGTCAATCTGGTAGTAACGCCCGAAGTAGAATGAAAAAATTAGTAGTAAAGCATTTAGAAGATGAAGAGTAGACAAAGCCTGCATACGTAACGATCCATTACTGTTTGTTTTTGTACTAATAATCTCTTAAAACCTATATTCTTCCATATCATCTCGGATGAACGAGAAAAAATACTAATAAATCTGTGAAACACTTTTTATACGGTAAAATGAGCATCAGATTGATGCTCATTTTACTATCTTATTTGGTATACTATGCGCATATGAAGATTACGAAACTTGGCCATTGCTGCCTCCTCATTGAAACCAAAGGTGTCCGTATTTTGACTGACCCTGGTAGCTATAGTGTCCTCGAGCATAGTATGCTTTCCGCTATCGACTTTTGTCTATTCACCCATGAACATCAGGACCACTACCACCTTGAGTCGCTCAGAGAACTCATGATTAAAAATCCTGACTTGGTAATTATCTGTAATGACTCAGTTAGCTCCCTGCTTTTAGCTGAAAATATTGATCACATAAAAATCTCCCACTTAGAAACCAAGCAGATTCGAAATGTTTCTTTATTAGTATTTGGAGAGACTCATGCACAAATGCATAGTTCCATTCCCCTTTCTTTGAATACCGGCTTTTTAATTGATAATAGGCTTTGGTATCCTGGGGATGCATTTACTGATCCACAAAGACCAGTCGAAATTCTTGCACTTCCTGTTTCAGGTCCGTGGATGAAAATTGGAGATGCTATTGATTATGCTCTCCATCTAAAACCAAAGGTTGCATTCCCGGTCCACGATGGTACTCGATTTGGCTCTGCTCACACCCTACCCAAACTACTATTAGAAAAGGACGGCATCGAATTTAGAATAATGACTGAAGGATCGGTTGAGGAGTTCTAAGCACCTTTTTAGGTAAAACAAAACCTCCCAAATTTGGGAGGTTTTGTTTTTGTATAATTAACTCAAAAGTTTTTCAAACACTGTTTTGAGCACCGCCGGATTGCCTGCTCCTTTCATTGCTTTCATCCCCTGCCCCACGAAGAACTGTATGACTGAGACTTTTCCATTTTTGTACTCTGCCACAACTCCCGGGTTAGCAACAATAATTTCTTCTGCGATACGGGTTATCTCCCCTTCATCATTTTTTTGTATAAGACCTTTTTCTGTAGCAATCTTTTCTGGATTCTTTTCTCCTTCATACATAAACTTCAAAATGTCTTTTGCGCCGCGTGAAGAAACCGCCCCACTTGTCACCATATGCATAAGCGCAAGAAAGTCTTCTGTTGAGATAAGAGAAAAAAGATCTACCTCTCCATTACCTTTTCCTCCAGCTTTGAGTAAGCCTGCTAAATCTGAAGTAAGGTAATTCGCTACCGTTTGTACGAATGTACGATCTTTCGAGTGGCCGATGATTCTTTCGAAATACATCTTCCACCCCCCTTCTCGAACAAAAAATTCTATGTCATCTTTTTTGAGTCCTAACTCTGATTCATACCGAACACGCATATTCCATGGTAATTCAGGCATACCGTGTCCAAGTACTGTAGTGTTTAAATCAGAAGACTTTGAAATCCAAATTTTTGGTAAGTCAGGGTCCGGAAAGTATCGATAGTCATGTGAGTCTTCTTTTGCCCGCTGTGAAAACGTGACCTCTTTGGTCTCATCCCAGCCCCGTGTTTCTTGCATTACCTTTTCCCCTTTTTCGAGAATATCAATGTGGCGTTCTATTTCAAAAGCGATAGCTCGCTCTACAGCACGAAATGAGTTGAGGTTTTTGACTTCTACTTTGGTCCCAAATTCTGATGTTTTTGAAACAGAAATATTTGCCTCAACACGCATTTCTCCTTTTTCCATATTTGCATCACCCGCACTGAGAGTTTGAAGGAGAAGCTGGAGTTCTTTCGCAAACGTTGTTGCTTCCGTAGCAGAACGAATGACTGGTTCAGTAACGAGTTCCATAAGCGGAATGCCAGCTCTATTGTAGTCTACGAGGCTAAAATCCCCCTGCGAGTGACTTGAACGTGCAGTATCCTCTTCAAGGTGTATCCGAGTAATGGCAATGCCAGCTAAGGTACCACCAGTCACAAGAGGATATTTGAGCTGTGAAATTTGGTATCCCTTCGGAATATCTGGGTAGAAGTAG
Source organism: Parcubacteria group bacterium (assembly GCA_046597175.1). Lineage (GTDB taxonomy): Bacteria > Patescibacteriota > Minisyncoccia > Phycocordibacterales > Zambryskibacteraceae > CAYLHJ01. Next base: position 47,237 of record JBKJKY010000003.1, on the reverse strand, counting down.
TTTTTACGGTCAAATTCGGTGAAATCAGCGATTGTTCCGCCAATTGCGATACCCATGCGGATTACATGAGCAACGGCCTCTTTGTTAATGGTTGGAAGGGTCCCCGGATAACCCATACAAACAGGGCAAATATTGACGTTTGGGCGCTTTTCGTCGGGATCATTCTTTGAGTTACAGAACATCTTTGTCCTGGTTTTGAGCTCTGCATGGACCTCAAGTCCAACGGTGAGCATATAGTCTTCTCGTGCCATATTCCTCATACTACCAAGAGAGTGCGCATTTGTGAACTTTTAGAGCTCTTTTTTTACTTCTGCCTGCAAAGCCAATGAAAGCTCTTTGGAAATCTGGAGCACTGAATCATCATCAATGGTAGAGATTGAAAAGACAAACTCTCCTCGAGTTTTGAGTAATCGCATTTTTTCGGTAACCTCTTCTTCAGTTAAAAGGTCTATTTTTGTCAAAATAATGATTTCTTTTTTTTGCAAAAGTTCTGTGTTGTATGTAGAAAGTTCACCGCGTACAACATCGTATGCAGAAAGCACATCTTCATTTTCTGCGGAAACGCAGTGGAGCAACATTTTGGTACGCTTGATATGTCTTAAGAATTTATATCCAAGACCTTTTCCTTCTGAAGCACCTTCAATGAGTCCAGGAATATCTGCTAACACAAATCCATAAAAAGCTCCGAGGTTTGGTTCGAGAGTGGTAAACTCAAAACTTCCCACTTTTGCTTTTGCATTGGTAAGTGCATTTACGAGGCTCGACTTGCCGGCGTTCGGAAGTCCAATGAGCCCCGCATCAACAACAAGCTCAAGTTCAATATAAAATTCAGCTTCTTCACCTTGCTTACCATCAGTCGATTGTTTTGGAGATCGATTAGTCGAAGACTTAAAATGTTCATTCCCCATTCCACCCCTCCCACCATTTAGAACAAGAAGTCTCTGCCCCTCCGTTTCAAGTACAAAGCGTTCCTTTGTTGTTTGATTGATAACAATACTACCAAGCGGAAGTGCGATATCGAGATCATCTCCATCTTTTCCTTTTTGGCTTTTTTTCTGACCGTCTTCCCCTCCGGTTGCGGTGAACTCTTTCACCGTTCGGTATCGGACAAGGAGACCAAGGTCTCTCACTGCGACAATGTAGATACTGCCGCCCTTACCCCCGTCACCTCCCGCAGGTCCAGCCATATCTTTGCCCTTTTCATGGCGCCACAATACAACGCCGTTTCCGCCGTTTCCTGCCCGAGCTTTAATAGTTATTTCATCGACAAACATGTTTGTGGGACTACTCTAGCACATTATTCCTCTAATGCCTTTCTCACGAGTAACAGAGCGCCGTCCAAGCTTTTAGTAACAACTAGGAAACGGGCATTGTGGCAAAAGACCGCATCGTCGACACCGGTCACAGATGCAAGCTCAGAATCAACTTTTCCCGCCCACGAAGCAGGAAGTGGGCGCCTCTGCTCAAAGGAATCACATGAGACTTTTACACACTTTACCTGATACCGAGAACCCCCAGCAGAAGGATATATAGTGTAGAGCGGTTCAGCCTTTGATGTAAGCACACGACTACACGCCATGGAACGCGGAAGAACAATCACTCGTTTATCCACTGCTTCGTTATAAAGCTTTAGTACCTCTGCTTCCTCAATTGCGACTCGACGTTCATTATCAATTAATCTCAGAAGTAAATTTTTTGCAAGGAGCACTACTTCTTCAAAAATAATTTGTGCACCAAGATCACCTGAGTCATCGTCTATCCAGTACGAATAGAGATAGTCAGAAATACTAAATGGCCGAATTCCCCCAAAATTTGATTTAGATATTTCCACTCCATTATCAAGCGCATCAATAGGCATAACAATTTTCTCTTCAATACTTTTTGCAATCTCGGTACTTCCACAAATTTTCTCTCCATACTCTTTCCACACAAGACCAAATGATGCATATGGAATAGCATTACCGTGACTGCCCGCACCACCACGCTGATGATGGTCAAATCGTTTAAGAGAGGGATCATAGACGCCCCCAACATCTACAACAACATCAGCTGAATTCGCAACTTCAACTTCTCGACTGCGAACTATCGAATACTCTGTTCCTTCGGGAAATGACAATAATACTGTCGCAACTGCAAAAACGTCATCCGCATGAAAACCACCACTGTGAGTCACAATCGTTTGTGTTGTCATAAAAGAATTTCTATCCCCTCCCCTCAAAGATAGGGGTGTCAGAATTTTAAATCAAAAAATAAAATACTTGTAAGGTTGATGTAGCATTACCGATATGTACACTACCTTTCCACTTTACTGTGAGAGTGAACTCTTGGCAAATGGCACTGTAGTATTGAAGTACAAAAAATAATCAAAATCTTACTATATTTTTAATTACAGGAGGATACAGGCAAAACTTTTAGTAAGGTTAATGAAGCTTTTTAGAGTACAGAAACCACTATTTTCCCAAAAAAGAGCGGATATAGAGCACCGCTTCCTTTTGTGAGTCTGCCAATTCAATAAGCCGTGCGAGCTTACCCGTACCAAACACTGTCTCAATCCATATAACAAAATGAGATTTCCTATCTTGTACTGAGTCTTTCCACTCGCCATCTGACAAAGATTCGATGTAGACAAGAAAGTCAGCGAGCGATGTAAGAGCTTTCCCATTACCCAGATAAAAATACTCCGCCTCCGAAAGAAGCCCTTCTGAAGAGATCTCAGCCCGCACTGAGGTCGGATTTGTCTCTACTCTTACACTGCGCAGTGGTACGAATAGCGCACTCTCATCAAATGGAACAGGTTCATGAACTTTCGAAGTAGTTTCTCTTAAAGCACCCTTTTCTTCTTTGATTTCAAGAGCTTGTTCCACTGCATCTTCAACAACGGTAATAGCGAGTTTTTTTATTACTGGCTCGGGGACTTTTTCTTTCTCAATATGTGACTCTGCCACTTCTAGTTTTGGGGTGCCCTGAAAAACAGGATCCGGGAGAATATGCTCTGGAATAATTACCTCTGCTCGCAAAGCGACTGAGACTTCTGGTACGGAAAGAGAGTCGCTTGAAAGGGGTACCACTTCCGAATTTCGAACCTCAATAACCTCCGAAATGACGGGGTGGACGGATTTGTTTGTGTGGGTTTTTGGAACTCCATTACCAACGATAAGACGTTCAAAGAAGCTGAGTTTCTTTTCTTTTTTATCGTCATTTTTTTTCTCAACATCACTCATATATCTATAATATTATCATGCACACTAATCACTCGATAGCATGTTTGTCTTCTTTTCTACTCTTTTCACATAAGAAATTACTCCAACCACAATACACACAAATAGAACTCCAATTGAAACTTTACCAATGATGGAGTCGATTCGAAGAAACGCAGATCCAAAGAAGTACCCAAAAGATACCAGGATAATTGTCTTACACAGAGTGCCAATTACGTTATAGAAAATAAATGTTGCTATCTTGACACGAGAGAGACCGGCACCAATTTGAATTAAGAAACCCACGGAATATGTAACTTTTGAAAGCAGTAAAAATCTTTTCGGATTTGTATGGATGCGATCACTCGAATTCCGCGCCCGAGCAATAAGTCCTTCCGTGTGAGTAAAAGAAAATTTTCTCCCCCAACGTCCGAGAGAGTAGTATAAAAAATCACCTGCGAGGTCACTGAGGGCAACAACCACGATAAGAACAAGCGGACTCAGATATCCCTGCGATGAAAGGAATCCTGCCGAAAGTACCACAATAGATCCTTCAAAAAAATTTAGAATAAAAACGGCAAGATACCCGTAATGCGTAAGGAGAGAAACTATTGTTTCCGGGCTTTGCATATTATCCGTTCTTTGCGAGAAACTCGCGATGCTCCTTTGTATCGATCATCCCGCACTTCTTCCATTTTTTTCCTGATCCACATGGGCAGGGACCATTACGCTCTGGCTCACGGTCAGTAGGACTCATACTGCCTTGTTTGGTAATAGACTCCGCACCAGACTGAATTTCACTGAGCTCGATAGTTCCTAGCCCAACCTTCGTCTCCCCAAGGTGGGGTAAGAGACTCAAAACCTCCGCTACCGCTGCAGATTCCATTTCTTTAAACAGTGTAAGGCCCTCACGTTTGTATTCAACAAGTGGCTCACGTTGACCATATGCACGAAGATTTACTGTACCTCGAAGATGATCCATCATTTCTAAGTGCTCAACCCAAAACATATCGATCGCCTGAAGACCAACTGTGCGTACATTCCGCAGAAACACCTCACTGCCAAGCTCCGTTTTTTTGTTTTCAATTTGAGTACGCGTCTCTTCATCCGCCGAAAGGAGTACTGTTTCGAGATATTGCTCTCCTCCAGCCTCACCTCCGACGAGGAGTACTCGTCGTCGTTCATACACCACCTTTCTTTGAAAGTTGAGAACGTCATCAAACTCAAGAACGTGTTTACGGGCATCGAAGTTAAATCCCTCAATTCTTTCTTGTGCTTTTTCGAGCGCATTCGTAATAAGTCTATTTTCAATTGGCTGATCTTCTGGAATACCGAAGCGTCCCATCATTTTTTTGATAGTATCTGACGCAAAAACGCGCATAAGATCATCTTCAAGAGAGACAAAAAACTGAGTTTCTCCTGGATCACCCTGGCGGCCTGCGCGACCACGAAGCTGATTATCAATGCGCCGTGCATCATGACGCTCAGTTCCAAGAACAAAGAGTCCTCCGGTAGTTTTTATGTCTTCATAGGAATGCTCTGTGCCGGGATTACCACCGAGCTTGATGTCTACTCCGCGCCCTGCCATGTTGGTAGCAATAGTCACTGCTTTTTCACTTCCAGCCTGAGCAACAATTTCACCTTCACGTTCGTGGTTTTTGGCATTCAACATCTCATGACGCACCCCTTCTGTAATAAGATAGCTACTTAAAAGCTCATTCTTTTCAATCGAAACGGTACCAATAAGAACTGGCTGGCCCTTTTCATTTAATTCTTTCACCTTACGGGCAATGGCTTTAAACTTTCCTGCTTCTGTTTGGAAAATAAGATCATCGTGATCAATACGTGCAATAGTTCTGTGGGGTGGAATTGTTACTGTACCGAGTCCATACACTTTATAGAACTCCTCAGCAGAAGTTGAGGCGGTACCGGTCATACCAGAGAGTTTTTTGTAGAGCCTGAAGTAATTTTGATAGGTTATCGAAGCATAGGTACGGGATTCCTTTTGCACATCAACCCCTTCTTTTGCTTCTATGGCCTGGTGGAGTCCCTCTGACCAACGACGGCCCGGCTGAAGTCTTCCCGTAAAACTATCTACGATAACTACCTCACCGTCACGAATGACGTAATCTTTATCGATATGGAAAAGCGCTTGTGCCCGCACAGCAGTTTCTAGGTGATGAACGTACTTGATTCCACCATCGGTATAAATATTTTCTACTCCAAGTAATTTTTCTGCGGTATCAATACCACTATCGGTCAAACTGATTGTTTTAAGTTTTTCATCAACGGTAAAGTCTGTTTCTTGTTTTAGCTTGAGTGCAATACTCGCAAATGTTTTGTACAAACTCTCAGAGTCAGCAGTGGGAGCAGAAATAATAAGCGGAGTACGAGCTTCATCAATCAAAATAGAATCGATTTCATCAACAATTGCGTATGCGTGCTCTCTCTGACGAAGATTTCTCTCTTCGTATTCAATGTTGTCACGAAGATAATCAAATCCGTATTCACTGTTCACTCCATAGGTTATGTCAGCTGCGTACGCATCTCTACGAGAAACAGGACGGAGGAATTCTTTCTTTACTTCAAACCCTCCCACAACATCGCGCTCAGCATCCACTTCGAGGGCAGTATTGTCGTACACAAACGATGCGTCATGATTCACAATACCCACTGAAAGACCGAGAAAATCATAAATCTGACCCATCCACACCGCATCGCGTTTCGATAGATAGTCGTTCACAGTAATCACGTGGACACCGCTCCCAGTAAGAGCATTGAGGTATGCAGGAAGTGTAGCAACAAGAGTTTTTCCCTCACCCGTACGCATCTCCGCAATTTTGCCTTCATGCATAACAATTCCTCCAATGATTTGTACATCAAAATGTCTTTGCCCAAGTGTGCGTAATGATGCTTCACGGACAAGTGCAAATGCCTCAGGCAAAATATCGTCGAGAGACTCCCCTTTTGATAGTCTTTCTTTGAGAAGAAGAGTTTGGTTTTTACAATCAGCATCACTCAGCGCCTTCATATGAGGCTCAAAAGCGTTTACCTTTGCCACAATAGGAGCTATCCTATCTAGCTCGGCACTTGCGGTATCTTTAAAAATATTGGGTAGAAAATTCCATTTCATTAGGAAGCTATTCTACCACAACACACCTCCCCTCGCACCTGGGAAATTTTGAGTGAGATTAAAGATATATAAGCAAAAAATACCTCGACTTTCGTCGAGGTATTTTTGTGAGACTACGCTCGCTTTGAAGCTTTTCGCTTTGGAGCGGCCTTCTTCTTTGTCTTTCGAGCAGGAGCTTTCTTCTTCGCTACCTTTTTCTTTTTTGCTGCCATAGTATTTTTTCTTTCTTGCGATGCGAACACCGTTAGAAAAATATTTTGAAAATTATTTTTAAATGTTCTCAATAATTTATTTTTGCATCACGACACGCGACACAGAAAATAATTATTCGACCTTGCAATTATTATGATGCATATGCGATGTGCATACAATATTTTTTTGCAAAAATGTGTGGATAAGTATTCGCGAGAATTATTTTTCAAAGCACGGATATTTTTTTGCTAAAAAATTCCTCGTGCTCGTTTCGACAAACTCACAAGTCTTTGAAAAATAATTCTCGCTCATTAGTGTAGATGCTTATACGATTTTCCATCTGCGCAGTCTCATGGAAATACTTTTCGCTCATTAGTGTAAGAATAAGAAAATTTAAAATCTGCATGTACCTTTGTTTGTATTTTAAATTTCGTATTTCGTATTTCGTATTCGACTAATATTAATTCACAAAATCAAAACCCTCGACTAACGTCGAGGGTTTTGATTTTGTTCATTCTTCCGTCCATCCGCGGTTAGCGGGGCAGGCTCCAGAACAAATGTCTTTGTGAGTGCGTCCGCTAACCACAACTGGAAAGAAGACGCATATACAATAGTATTGAAATAGTGACATAAATGCAAACCCCGCCTATTCCTTGCGGAGTTAGCGGGGCTGCACAGACATCTGTTTTTAGAGCTGAATCTTTCGATTCGCACTCACAAAGGTATAATAGCAAAATATCAGATAAAAGTCAAGTGCACTTCTCCTGTCCACTGTATATATCAAAAAACCGCATATGCGGTTTTTTTGTTCTTCCTGTTTGAATTTCATTATCTGTTTTTCGTAATCAGTATTTCGAGTTTCGTATTTCGTCCCTCTTACGGGTTCCTCCCTGCTTTTATCTCCTTTATGAAATACTCGAGTTGAGCTTTCTGCTGTATGTTTTTTTGTGTTTCATCCTTATCTAAGAATCTCTGAAGCACTGCAACAGAATTTACCCTATCTCCGGACTCAAGATATGACACAGCGAGGTTTGTGGAATTTTCGAATGTATCAGCACCCTCGGTAATCCTGCGGGTAAATATTTTTATTAACTCTTGATATCTCCCAGTTTGTGCAAACGCTTGAACAACTTTTTCATCATGGACTAATTGATCAACTGGAATGGAGTTGAACAAAGTATTTGCAAGGTCGAGGTTGTTTGCATAGAGCGCTGCAATTGCATAGTACACCTTCGCTTGTACATACGTTGGATCTAAGTCTGATGCTTTTTTGAGATATTCGAGAGCGTGCACATAATCCTTCCCTTGCATGTATGTGAGGCCAATCTCAATCATAATAGTTTGCTTCAGAGGCGAGAGCTCTTGAGCTTTTTTGAAATTTTCTATTGCCATGTCTCCAAGTCCAACAGAACGAAGGAATGTCCCGTAAAATAGATAGTAGCGAGCGTCTTTCGGAGCGTTTTCAAATTGTTTGGTGTACTCTGTGCGCACAAGATCTGCGAACTCGCCTCTTATTTTTTCTGGAACTTTGTCCTGCAAAAACGCACCCTGAGCATTTATGAGTTGTTCTCTGATTTCGGGATTTCCAAATGTATTGTAACTCAGTGCTTTTTTAAACTGAGAAAGTGCTGAGACAGGGTCGGCAGACTGGATTGCTCGGAGACTGTCGATAAGCGACTGCCCAGCCTCTACCGGAATCCAAACTGTGAAATACAGACCAGCACAGAGAGCTACCACGACAACTCCAGCAAAAGTATTTCGCGGTCCCTCCTTTTCTAGGGCTTTCGGAATTGGCATGTGACTGCCTCCGTGCATAGCGTGGATAAATGCCATGAGTGAGAAGAAGAGGATGTATCCGATTAGGTTGTCGAACACAAAGAGTCCTTGAAATATGTAAGCGGACAGGAGCCCAGTAATGAGACTCTTTTCTGCAAATGAGAACGTAGCATTTGCATCTTTCCATACATACCAGAATGCAAAAAATAGAATTGATAGAAAACTAAGTAAACCGAGGAGTCCTCCAGCGACAAGCCAATCAAGAAACATGTTGTGAGCGCGATCAAACCACTGCTCTTGCGCGTACATCTTTGGATTGTAGTGCTCGTTGAACACATAGCTGAATCCCTCCTGGCCCCAACCAAGAATCGGACGCTCCTTAAACCCTTCAATTGCCATCGGCCAAATATAGAATCTTCCTTGAGTTTTGATTTCAGAGAGTGAAAGTGAAGAGAAGCGTGAAAGCACCGGACTACTTGTAACAAAAGAGGTGTTTCGAAGTGCAACAAAGCCACCAACAAACAATACTAGCGCGACGACAGCACCAATGGCCACTTTTCGAAGTTTTGGATTTTGCTTTTCAAAAAGTGCAGTGAGTAAAACCGCTACAAAAAGACCACCGATTAAACCAAGAACAGAACCTCTCGTCGCGGTATAGTAGAGAATAATCGATTGGAGCAAAACAGCAGGAAACACAATCCATGCAACGGTTTTCTTATTCTGAGAGCGTAGAAATAGGAAGAGTCCGAAAAAAATATTAAACATGAGGAACACTGCCAAATAGTTGGCATTCCCGAGTGTTCCGTCAACACGCACACCTCCCTGATTGATAGTTATCTTCCCTGCAAGCTGTAGAAGTCCGTATACACACATGATGACACTTGAGGCCATCCAGACATACAAATACCGCACCCACTGTTTCATGGTGTGAAATACTGATGAGGCAACAAGAAAATAGAGGAAGAAATGAATGAGAGCTATGAAGCCTTCCATTCGCTCAAAGTTACTCCACAGTGCTTTTGATGGATTTTGCGCAAATACATCCGCAATCCCCATCACGAGAGTAAAGATCGCAAACGATCCAAGAAGCCAAGAAAACTTCGGTCGGTACTCAGAATCCCTGACAATAAGAATAAGCCAAAGTGCAAATACAATCTCAACCAGAACTCGAAAGAGGAAGTTCTTGCCCGTAATAAAAGGAAATAGGATGCTTCCAGAAATGATGAAAGGGATAACGGGGATCAAAAACAATCCTCCCAAAATTCCCCATTTTAAATTTGTATTCATTCTGTTAGTTGCGGACCGTAGCTATTCGGTCTTGTAATTATTGATTAATATGACCTCTTATTCTCATACTGGAGAACACTTGCAAAAAACTATACCATGCACGGTTTTCTAGTGCCAATTCGCCGTTCCTTAAGAATTTTTTGGCATAAAAATCTTTTTCAAGAGCGTTTTAGCCTTTCTCTTTACCCGAAACAGAAAAGATGGAGGAGGAATGAGTGCGTAAAAATACTTTCGGGGGTGTACGAGTGGTAACGCACTCGAGTAACCATACTCAACTTCCTTTTGTAACTTCGGATATGCAGTAAGTTCAGATTCTTTGACAAAGAGAATACAATTCTGCGCATACCAATATTCCACATTGGGGTTAAGCCACACTCGACGTCTCACACAATCAACTGGTATGTACCCTTTTTGCTTAAAGAGATTAGCCCAATAATCAGGCCATTGCTCATTTACATGATTTGTTCCTCCCTGCTTTGGGATCGCTGCTGAAAATAAAATGACTGGTGCAATATCAATTAAACTTTTTACCAACATTGGCGCAGACTCATGCGGGAGATGCTCCCCCACCTCAAGGCACAACGCTAAATCTGAGGTTTTCTCGATACTGAAAGTTTTATTTAAATCTTTTACGATAAAATTCTCTTTAGGGATATGGAGATCGGTCCTAGTTACATACTCACCATCGACCCCGAGCACATCTTTAACTCCGAGCTTTATGCACGCTTCAAGCCACATACCCACACCACAGCCCACATCAACTACTGACTTTGGAGAGACAAGATCGAATACTACAGGCAATACTACTTCTGCTGACTTTAATGACCCTATTTTTTGTTTTTGAAACCACTGCGGACTATACGGGGTAAGATCATTCATGAAATGCCATTATTTGTTTATTAGTACCGCTTATTCTATCATTGTGAATACAAATGGAAACCGTACGACAAAAAGCATACCGAGCAATTAGATGGAGCGAACAGTACACCAAAACCGATATGGTATACCTCACAAAGGGTGGTAGCTGGCTCGGTATTGGGCAAGTACTCTCTGCAGGTATCGCGTTTGCGAGTTCACTATTTTTTGCAAACCTTATCTCAAAAGATATATATGGTAATTATAAATTTATCATTGCCACCACAAGCATTTTAGGAGCACTCTCACTAACAGGTATGGGGTCAGTAGTGGCTCAAGGAGTCTCGCAGGGTTTTGAAGGAATCTTGAAAACCGCAGTACGATCGACACTCAGATGGGGATCTCTCATTACGCTCGCTGCTCTATGCGCTTCGACTTACTACTTTTTACAAGGAAACCCGACACTCGGCTTTTCGATGCTCATTGCCGGAGTAGCCCTCCCCCTCAGCCAAGCCTTCACGCTCTATGGCAACTATCTAGTGGGGAAAAAGGATTTTAAGAAGGTTACCCTCTATTCACTGATAACTCAACTCTTGAATACTGTAGGCATCATTATTGTTGCGGTACTGACAAAAAATATTACACTCATGGTGCTGACCTACTTTACTGTAAACACACTTTCTACCATCTTTGCATACAGACGAACACTCAACAGTTTTTCTATAAATACTGAGCAGGACCACACGCTTATACCTTATGGGAAACATTTAAGTATCATGGGACTCCTGGGGACCGTAGCGAATCAGTTCGATAAGATTTTAGTGTTCCACTATCTTGGTGCACTCGAGCTCGCAATTTATGCTTTTGCCCAAGCAATCCCGGATCAACTCAAAGGGGTGCTCAAAAATATCTTTGGACTAGCACTTCCGAAATATGCTGAGCTCTCTGAGAAAGAGTTGAGGGTGAGTATTACAAAAAAGTTTTTCCAGTTAACAGGACTCACTGCACTCGCAATTTTGTTCTATATTCTTACTGCGCAACACATCTTTGCTATTCTTTTTCCAAAATATCTTGAAGCAGTATTCTACTCGGAAATCTACATGCTCGGGATGATTACCATTCCTGGTATCTCTCTGTTTGCAATATATTTTCAACTCAAAAAAGCCACGAGGAAGATGTACGAGCTAAACCTCATCGGAAATATTTCTACACTGATTGTAACTTTTATATGTATTTATAAATTCGGTTTAGAAGGTGCCGTGGTTGCGAACGGAGTTTCTTGGCTCATCATGCTCATTGCGCACTGGTGGTACTTTGTGAAAGAGAAAAATTCCGAAACGGTATTAGTCTAACTTTCTTAAAAGATATATCTTTTCGTGGAATAACTCTGGAATAAACTGGAATACTCCATCAAAGATTGGCTGTAAAAACCTTCCCAGTGCTCCAACTTGCCAAAGTTTCGGTACAAAAAGCCCGTACACAGCAGAGTCTTCTATAGTAAAATATCTTTGTAACACTTTCTCAAGTGACGAATAAACAAGGTAGTCTTTGGAATATTCTTTATCTCTCATTTTTATTTTCTTGTACAAAGACTTTCCCCCCGCAGCAGAGAATACAAAGTAGCCGTTAGGTTTCAGAAATTGCGAAACATAGGCAAGCTCTGCATCAAGATTGTATACATGGACACCAATCTCAAGAACTATGTCGTACTGGTCAGCAGGCGCAGCATCTCTCAAAGTGAACGAAGTATTTTTGTTCGTATTTTGCTTCGTAGCTTCAGCAATCATTCCTGGTGAAATGTCGACACCAACTAGTTTTGAGAATCGATGAGGAAAGCTCCCCTCAAGAGACTTAAACACAACCCCATCAGCGCAACCAATCTCAAAAACAGAGGAGTTTATAGGTATCACCTGCTTACTTTTCTTTAAAAAAGAGAGGAGGATATTTAGTCGTGTGCGGAAAATGTATTGAGTATAACTCTCTACATGATTCGGGTATCTTTTGGCAGTATAGATACCACTTTCTTTATCATAAAAGTTAATTGTTTCGTCTTTCATAAAATGACTCTAACACAGCTTAAGAAAATAATATATTACTTCCTGCATGTAATTTGCAAAGCAAAACCTTTTCGCCACAAAGCCATACATCCACCCAAGTTAGCTTAGTAAATTTTATGATTTGTGTACAGCAAACGATAGTTTGGCAATCTCGATATTTTTTTTGGTTTGACTATTGACTTGAGTTATATATTCTTTCTAGACAATCAACTTGTGATCTCAAAGGAAAGTTTTTCACAACTCTTTCATACCCAGCCTCTCCGAGCTTTTTTGCTAGACCTTCATCACGCAATACTCGTAAAGCTATTTTAAGGACATCTTCAAAATTGTTCGGGTCAACGATGTAGCCAGTTTGTTCATCCACCACTATCTCTGGGGTGCCTCCGAAACACGTGCCGAGAACTGGCTTTTTTGCAGCCATCGCTTCGAGATTAGTAGTCGGAAATGGATCAAGATAGGTCGAAAGGACAGGAATCAAATCTGATGCAAAATATGCTGAAATTACATCCTCTCTGCCGAGCCATCCAGCAAAAATAACTTTTGAGGCAAGTCCTTGCGTGTCTTCTCTTTGTAAAATTTTCTCAACATATGTATTTTTCTTTCCCGCAATGAGTAGTCTCACTTCGGGAATGGTCAAAGAAAGTTCTTTGAGTAACCGAAGGCACACATCGACACCCTTCGCTTTACTGATGCGTCCTGAAAAAAATAGTACTTTTTTATTAACTAAATGATTCTTAGCTTTAAAGTGAGCAACCGCATCTTCATCGTATACAAAATCTTTCAAATCGATTCCATTGTGCAACACTTCAATATTTTTTAACCCATTTTGCTCTAATGCCTGCTTGAGCGCGTGGCTCACTGAAAATAAATGGTCTGCATTCTTCAAATAGTGTTTGATAACAGTATTTCGAAATGGATTGTACTGGAGCCTAAAATTTCGTAATTGAGAAAGCCATGAAATCTGATAGTCAAAAGCTCTCCCTTGCGCCTGGCCCACTTTCGGATATAGCTTTGTATAGTGCACCGACATGCCGTCATGAAAAGTGATGTATACTTTTTTTGCATATCGCTTTGCATAGTCCAAAACTTTGTACGACAGGAACTGATGAACATTATGGGCATGCACTACATCAGGACATATATCCCCTAAAATTTTTTTCACTTTGAAAACAACGGTTGGATTATAGAGCCCTATATAGGCCCTAAAAAACATACTGTAGTTTGTCCGAATTCTATAAACAGTCAGGCCCTCAACATCCATCTTCTCGTCGACTCCTTTATCTTGGAAAGTAGTAACAACTGAAACCGAATGACCTCTGCGTGAGAGTTCTTTGGCCTGCATATAAGCCACTATTCCTGCCCCACCTAAACTTTTCGGGGGGAAATCATCAGAAAGGATTACAATCTTCATGGTTATGTTTATTTCCTAAAAACGAAGCACCATCCGATAGTATGTTTTCTGTTTGCGACACTCCTATCCCAGGCATCAATTTTCATAGAAACTTTACCAATAAGTTTACAGAAAAGAGCGATGATTTTCCCCATAACGCTTGGTTTCTTATACAAGGCAAAACGGTCGATCATGTACCGAATAGCCATCTGTGCCATCGTTGAGAAAAATCCACCCCTCTGGTCAATATGTATCGTCTTAAAACCCACTGCCCCGAACAATTCTTCTAAACCAAATTTTGTATACCTCCAATAATCATGAGGTTCTTCATGAAGTTCATTCATTTGTGGCACTGTAACCAAAAGAGTTCCGCCAGGTTTTAGTACGCGATATATCTCTTTCGCACTCTTATCTGGATCCTTTAAGTGTTCAAAAACTTGCGTGCAGATTACTGAATCAAAACTTCCATCCGGCATGGGGATATTATCTGCACTTCCGATCAAATCAACCTTTTCACCATGGTTTAAATCCATCCTTACATATTTGTCGTAGGTAAAATATTTACTATATCGATTGACCTCCCCAGCACCAACATCTAATACGTTACCGCGAATAAATTTACTCGCTTCTTTTATCTGCAAATCTAAAATGTATCTGTCTGGCTGAAAAATATACATAATTATGATTGATACACTTTTAATACGGCATTTACCTCCATCTCTACGGTGTTGCATTGTGCCCACCCAAAACTTTTTTCTATCATAGCATTTCTTACACCTACATCTAAAAGAATTTTCCTCATTGCCTCAGCTGTTTCTTTCACATCACCTTGCTGAACTAATATTCCATTTACTCCGTCTTGTATCGCATCCTCCCCCCCAGACCCGAGAGTTCCAATGACTGGCAAGCCATAGGAAGCTGCCTCAAGATACACTATACCAAATCCTTCAAAATGATTGTCTGTGGTATTAATTGGAGTTAATACAAAGATTGAAGCCTTTTCATATAAATCAGCGAGCGACTCCTCAGGAATGAAGCTCAAAAAATCTACACGATCAAACAGCCCTCGGTCTTTGAGAAATGCTTCCAAAATAACTTTATATGCTCGGTCAGGGTCAGCTACTATTTTGTATCGTAACTCTGGAAACTCTTGCGCAATTTCTGCAAAGGCAGAGAGTGCAATGTGATACCCCTTTCTTTCTTTGAGAGCTCCGACCCCTAGTATGTATTGCTCGTCTAACTCTCTACTCTCAGAATGCTTCTCAATTTTGATACCAGGATTTACTACTACAATATTACTCAGTGTTATTTTTTCTAAAATTTTATTTTTGGTCAGTGTGCTAATTGCAATAACCCTATGTGCCTTTTTATATGCTTGCTTTAGCATAAACGCTGTTTGCCATCTATAGAGCGGAGCGACTGCATATGTTCCGAGTGCACTAATCACTAACTTTTTTTGTAACTTTCTGTTTATGAGCCAACCAATGATGCCATACGGGTATCCATCAATGGCGTGAATGACATCGCAGTCTTCGAGTTTTTTTGCCAGCCCCCGAACTCCAGAGAAAATCTGTATCCCTCTTTTGAGCACAACCTCTCCTTCATATCCATCATCTTCTTCCTTAAGGACAATCACAGTATGACCTTTGACTCGTAAGCCCTCAATGATATCTGAAGCATATCTCCCAGCCCCATTTTTGGGGTTCACTGTTTTAACTAAAAACCCGATTTTCATATATTTTGAGCCAATTCTACCCGAAAAGACCCTTGGATGCTATGATTTTATTAATGTATACATATTGCATTATAGGCACTGGACCTGCTGGAATCACCCTTGCACACGAACTCTCAAAAACACACGAATCTATTTGCCTCATTGAAAGTGGGTCGAGAAAACTTATACAAGATTTTAGTGGTGTGAAAAAGGTTCTGAGTGTTGGTGAGATTGTCATCAAAGAGAAGTCGAGGGAAAGAGTCTGGGGTGGCACCTCGCATACCTGGGCGGGGCTCTCAGCACCACTTGATCCTGTTGATTTTAAGAAGTGGCCCATTACACTTCAAGATGTCGAACCATACTATAAGAGATTAGACGAGTACGGATTCGCTCCCTATGAAAATTTTGAGGAGTCACAATTTGATGCGGTAAAAAAACAGGGAGATTTTGTACTCGAACTTAAAAATCTTGAGGAAAAAATATTTCTTGCTTCTGATCCAGCAGTACATTTTGGCAAAAGATATGACGACTTATTAACTAAAAAAAATATTACCGTACTCCTCGATTCTACTGTTACTCACATTCTTCAAGACACTGACAAGAACATAACCTCTGTCAAAATTGCTGATATCAACAATAACGTACGCGAGATTCGGGCAAAAATATTTATCATCTGCGCAGGCGGACTTGAGTCTACTCGCCTCCTCCTCAACGCAAATATCGGAAATAACACAAACCAAGTCGGGAAATACCTTATGAATCATCCAAAAAATAATTTTGGGATGATAACCCTCCACAAACCAATCGAGAAACTCCCCTATCTATTTGGGTATCTTGAATCAGGATTTGCCGGATATACGGGTCTGCGAATACAAGAACCCCTCCAGGAGGAACTTGGAATCCTAAACAGCTACATACGATTTGAACCCATGTTCCCATGGACCGACAGCGTCGGGGTGTACTCACTTATTACGCTTACAAAACGCGCAAAGAATATTCTGAACTACTGGAAGCTGAAACAGAAAGGACTCATGCACTTGAAAGATTACAACGAGACCGGTGACGACAACGATGTTGTAGCAAAAAATGTACCGAACATGTCTGAGTCACTCATTCACGTACTCCATGATATACGAGCAGTGGCCCACTACGCTTTACACCGAATTCAAGATAAAAAAGAAATTGCTATTACGCGAATACGGATACGGAACTTTATGGAAATGGAGCCGAGTGAGAAAAACTGCATGACACTGAGTACCGAACTCGATATATACGGGAACCCTTTCCCAGTTGTGAATCTGACGACTACAGAGCTTGATAGAAAGTCTATGATAACTCTCCATGAACTTTTAAGAAAAGAAGTTGAGAGATCGAAACTCGGCGTATATGAGGGTAACTTAGAGCATACAGACCCATGGCCAATTAATTTTGACGCCAGTCACCACCTTGGTGGTACGGTTATGGGTACGGACGTGCGCACCTCCGTTGTAAATACCAACCTGAGAGTACACAGCGCGGATAACCTCTACGTGTGTAGTGGATCTGTATTCCCTACAAGTGGCTGTGCAAACCCCACCTATACCATATGTGCACTCGCAATTCGCCTTGCAGATCACTTATCATCTAAATCTTTTCCGCCACAAGAAAAAATGAACTAGCGAAAGCCTCTGGCTCTTCGACAGTTTTTCCGATATCTCCATAGACTTGTGTTGGTAACACCGGCAACTTAGTAAGTAGCCATGCGAGTGAGAATATCAAGATTTTCGCAACTGCATTGAAGCGAAATTTTGACTGATACCCAACTCGCTGAAGTAGCACTGCAAAGGTCTCGTTAAAATTTGTTTCAGCAGATAGTTCAACAATATTCCAATCTTTAAATAATACTTTGAAACCATATTTCGTAAATCTCCAATAATCTCCCGGTGAGTCATGAATAGGAAAAAGAAAAGGAACTGAGACAAGTATTTTTCCTCCAGGCTTTAATACTCGTTTCATTTCTCGTATTGCAGACTGCGGATCTTCAAGGTGCTCCATGACTACCATACAGAGAACAATATCAAAACTTTCATCTTCAAATGGAAGCTCGTATACACTTCCCACGATATCAACCCCCACCCCAGGCCGGACATCAAGTCCAATACGGTTGGGAAAAAATCTTCCATAACTTGACCTTCCATATGCTCCCACCTCAAGAGTCTTCGCTCCACTTGCGTGGGGCGCTACTTTTTCATCAAGTTTTCTTCTCGCAATTTTTGCTCGTAAATTCATATTACATATTTAAAAAAGTAAGTATCTGCTTCGCACGATTATTCCAAGAATACGCTTGGACTTTCTCAAACGCTAATTGCGCTTTTTGCTCAGCAACTTCAGGGCTTTGAAATACTGTTTCTATTTCCTTAGCTAAGCTTACCGCATCATCCGACTCAAACAAAAAACTGGTTCCTCCGCCTACAACTTCACGAAGTGACGGAAGATTTGACGCAACGATTGGAGTACCACTTGCCATGTATTCAAAAAGCTTCATAGGAGATGTATAGAGCCTTGATATATCTTCTTTCGCGCTATTTGGAATCACCAGTACATCCGCGGCTCTCATATACAGAGGCATTTCACTATGGGGCTTCTTGCCGATAATAGAAATGTTCTCAACCGCTCCATATCTGTGTTTAAAATTCTGGATGTCATGGTCGGTGCCACCGACAAATACTGTATGGATAGTACTCGGCAAAATCCTTGTTGCTTCCGCAAGAACATCTGCTCCCTTCCATGAATACAAATGACCTGTGTACAAAACTATATGTTGATCTTTTTTCAGTCCAATTTTTTCTCTCGCTTCATTTTTTGTAAGTGATATGTGGAATTGATCAATATCAACTGCATCTGACGCAACAATCATACGCTTTGGAAGTGCTCCATGTTTTTTGTATACATCAAACAAACCTTGGCTGATATGCACCATTTTTACTTTCGTTTTGATCAAAAGCTTTGTTGCAATATTCAATTGTCCCATATGGGACTCCCAGGTAACTTCTTTACGAGCAAAACGCAGGAGTAGTGCGAGGTTTGGATCGCGAGTAAAGAACACAGTAGAATTCTGAAAAAAGGACCTGAGTAAGGCATGGAGTGCAAACGTGCTTGTTTGGAAAAAAAATCCCAGCCTCCCAAAGCGAGTGAGGTCAAGGCATCTCAAGTATTGTATTTCAAAATTATGCTTTACTTGGTAATACAAAAAAGGACTCTCAGTGATTGGAGTGTGCCTCCTTGGAACCCAGAGTTCGACTTTTTGTTCTTGTGAAGCAAACGCTTCACACATCTTCATTATCTGAATACCATGTGCCTTGTCTGTTGGTAACCGAATATCTGCAATGTAGATCAGTTTACTGTTCATGCTGATGGGTAATAGAAAGAAGATCCTTGTATCGACTGTCATCTTTCCATTCCCCTATTTTTTTTGGAGGGTACTTGAAGGACTCATCATTAGTAGCCACTACATAGAGGTGAGGAGCAAAAGGACGAACACATCGATCAAGGAGCGCATTTTTGAATATGAACGGTCTGACATGATTAACTTTCCATCCTGCCCTCGCTACCGTCAGGGACAGTGAGTCCGCTGTAAAGAAATTAATGTGATTGCTCGCAAGCATTCCCCGAAACAACTTGAGATGAACCAAAGAAACAATTTTGGGAATCACCGGAACACCGAGAATAAGTATAGAGGTACCCGTTGCATTTTTTTTGAGCTTCATTAAAAACGCATGAGGCGAGAGCAGGTGCTCAAACAGATTGTTTGCCCAAAAAGCGTTATATTTTTTCTCCCCTATATACTCATCAAGATATTCTGCGTTGCCAAAAATGATGTTGAGGTTATGTTCTTTGCCATATGCAACTTCATCATTCGCTGTCGTAAGCCCTACACTACCCTCTCCAAAATGTGTAAGGTAGTGACCATGCCCGCATCCAATGTCGACAACGTTTTTTGATTTCAGGCCAAATAATTCGCAGATATGTGCGAAAGTTCGAGATTTCTCCACCGTTTCAAATCGTTTGGAATGTTCGTTCATATAAGTTGTTATGATAATTTACTTACTCCCCCATACACCACAGACATTTGGAAGTCTTTTTTTAGGATTGGGTGCAGTATGAAATTTACTCCGTATACTAAAATATATACTGAAAAAGCAAAAATCATAGAGAGAGCGCTACCGAATGTTTTCTCTTTTTTGTATCTTTTTAAAAGATGGAGTGAGCCAAGTTCATACCGAAGACTTGGCGGTGGCAAGAAAAAAGCTTTTTGGGTACTCATACCAAACTCGTCCATAAGCATCGAGAGAGTCTTATGGTTGAACTGAAACAAATGATACGGGGGTGTCGCTGAAGTCCACGGGATATTAAACACCTTACTAAACCACAATGTTACGTGTGACCAAGCACAATCTACATTTGGGGTAGAGATTGCAATGATTCCATTTGGTTTCAAAAAAGACACAACTTCGGAGATAAATTCTCGGGGGTTATTGACATGCTCAATCACGTCACCTAAAAACACCACATCGAATGATTTTTTTTCAAATGGTGCATTCTCGAGAAAGCCATTAAACACCGGGAAACCATTTGCAAGCGCTATATCTGCGGTGCGTTTGTTTATCTCAACACCGGATGGTACAAGCCCCCTCTTTCTTGCCCAGTACATTACCTGCCCACTTGAACAGCCAACATCAAGAAACCTACCTCCTGGCTTGGTTTTTGCTACATAATCAAGGACCCTTCCAAACCGTAGGCCCTCATTTTCACGAGAAAGATCCGAACTTTTATTTCTCTGGTATCCAGATTCGAGTGAATATATTTCCTCGGCAAGCCACTGCGCACTCGGCTGAGGAAAGACAAATGAGAGATGACATTTCGGGCATAGGTACTCGTCGAAACCATCTTTTGACATAAAAAATGCTGAGGAAGTGCCACAAATATGACAAGGGGGATTAGTATTCATGAACATAGCTTCTTTAACTTCTGAAAGATTCTGAACGTAATCCAAATTGAATTAGCAGTATATTTGTAAATCAGAATATACGCAAAGTTGACCAAGCAATTATTGAATTCGTAAAACCGAAAGGTTTTGTAGGGAAGGTCAGGGCTTGTCTTATCATAATCACGTTTGTCACTCTTGTCAGCTGCTCGATAGATTGCGAGCTTTTCTTCAATCTTCTTTTTATCGACGTACCCATAGTGCTTTATTCGATAGGGCGAAAGGAGTGTTTTTCCCCTGACACCTAAGATGTCTCCATTATGGATAACGAGATTCTTGAAATAGGCACTCTCCATATTTCTCCACATACTTCTTTGGGGGTGCAGTGTGTATAGAAAATACTCACTATCGTACCTACATCGCTCGCGACTGAGCCAGAAATTACACATGCGGAAAGTGACGCGGTTATATGACGAGCGCATGTACTTTTCTACTACACTTCTTGTGAAATGATTTTCAAATACTTCATCTGCGTCACACCACAGTATCCAATCAGGATTTCTCCGTTTCGCCTCTTCAAGTAGCATGATCTTATCTCTTCCCTCATCAAACCCTTCTGTTTTCAGAATAGTTACAATCTTGCTGTGGCGAGCATACGCTTCGAGTGTGCCGTCGGTTGATCCATTATCGAGCACAATAATTTCATCAGTAAACGAAGCGAGTTTTGTAATGCACTCGTCAATCGTGTCTATCTGATTTTTTATTCGAAGAATTGCAACTAATTTCATATTATCGGATATCAACAAAAATGGTGTTTTGGAGGATTTTCGCTTGCACTGAGTACCCCTCTTTTTGCATCAAGGCTTCTACTTCACCATTTGTTTCCTCCGTTTCAATGCAAAAGATTGCAGGTCTAATAGTAAAACTATATCCCGACAAAATCTGAATATCGAGACCTTCCGCATCAATAGAAATAAGTGAAGGAACTTCTCCAGCAAAAGATTCATGAATGATCGAATCTAAAGAAAGTATTTTCTTTTGTTCGACTTTTGGCTTGTGCCCTGTTTTTTTTGTAAATACATCTGCCTGATCTTTTGAAAAAGTACTCCGAGTTGACTGCTTGAATTCATAAAAATTAGCTTCACCATCTACTTTACCAGCTCCAACGTTTAAGCAGGTATCTTTTGGCCTTTTTGACTCTATTACTTTGCACAGCGCACTGTTTGGTTCTACTAAAACTCCCTTTCCACCATTTCTATACAGTAAGTACGTATTATTACCAAAATACGGATGATGAGCACCAATATCCACATAGGTCAAAGGTAACCCCCGTTTCTTAAGAATATCCATCATAATTAGATCTTCTCCATACTGAGAAAATGTAACCCTACCTCCTCTTGGGGCATACCGGGCTTTTATAAATGGAATTATTTTTTTTAATGTCAGTTTACTCATGAATATAGAGACTATTATATGCTAGTCGGGTCGCTTCACCCATTTTTTTCCAATCCCAATCTGACACAGTCCCTATGACGGTAGAGCGATCCACCGCTGGCACGTTCGGTAAATTCTCTAAAATTTTTGTTAAACCAGCATTGTCATGAAACTTGAAGCCATTTTTCCCTTCTACCACAAGCTCAGAAACTGCGAAATCACGAGAAATGACTGGCACACCATATGAAAGCGACAGTAAGATCGCGGCAGATCCCAAGGCTGAATCTCCATAATAAAATGCTGAATAGTCGGCTAATCCATGGAGCTTTGGAATATCTTGATCATCAACATACTGTAAATAGAGAATAATAGATGGATCATCACCTACCAAAGCTTTGATTTCTGCTCCATATAGAGCGCTTGCCTGGCCTGCAATGAACAGACAAATGGGTACTCCTTTTTTTGTAATAGTTTGAACGCAAGAAATGAGCTCAGGAAGAGCTTTGTATGGCCTAACGCTTCCTAGCGAAAGAAGCACTATACTAGAATCAGGGATTCCATATTCTCTACGAAGCGCATACTTATCACCACTCCATACGGGTCCGTATGCACCAATGTAATTCCCCGGAGGAATACATTCTACTTCAACATCTTTTCTTTTTTGAGATTCCAATTGTGCAAATGATTTTTCATGAAGTAAGACTTTATCTGCAAGTTTCCACATGAGTGATCTGCCAAAGGTATCAATTCTTGGATGCGGATAGTCGTGCGAATGGAGGTTGTGCATGGTCCAAATAATTTTTACCCCTCGAAGTTTTTTTAGTAACCAGAAACCTGGAAACCTAAGAAGTATTTTTACGAGTGATACGGCGATGTACTTACTTCCATACACGTTTGATTCCCAATGGATATGCACGATTCGATGTTCATGAGATGTAAGTGGAGAGAAAAAAAGATGTTTCCAAGAGAATCGATGCACCTGATATGACGAACCATCGTTCGAGGCACCATTGATATTTGATTTTAACAACTCTAAATATACCGGACCCTTAATATCAAAAGGAATAAAATAAACACTGTAATGCATTGCCTCCTTTTTCATATTACGGTTCTAGTTGATCAATAATGTTCAAAACCAAATTCCTTAAATCATATTTTTTCATCGCATTCTCTGAAAGCGTGTGTACGATTATATCCTTATCTCTATTTTGGAGAAATACCTCTATTTTGCTCGCGAGGTCTTGCGCATTACCCTGTTCAAATACAAAGGTATCTGCATATTCACCAAATACAGGAGAAAGTGCCTTATTTGAGGCAAATACGGGGCACCCGGCCATGAGTGATTCGAGTACTGACTTATCCCACCCCCCTGTCGGAGAGAGGTTCACCGAGAGAGTCGCTTTGCTATATTCATGTGCAATGTCAGAGTTCTGCACGCGACCGACAAACATTACAACGCTTCCCAGATTCTTTTCTCGTATGGTTTTTTTTAATGTTTCAAAATAATTTATATCGGTAACCGTCACAGGTTCACCAATGCAGGTGACGGAAAGTTCTGGAATTTTTCCGTGTAGTATCTCCGTTGCGTCGATGAGCGTTTCTAAGTTTTTAATCGGTGTAATTCTTCCCACATACAAAATGCCGGTTTTAATAATATCCCGTGAGTCATGTGCGTGCGCAAAATTCTGAGAGTCTATTCCATGTCCCACATATTGAACTTTATTACTGGGTACTCGGAAACTCTCTTTTGATGAGGTGAAAATGACATCCACCAGTTTTTCCGCTAGCCAGAGTGAGAAGCTTATTTGTCTGTGTACATACCAGAGAGCAGTCTTTTTACTCCATATCTTCCACAGCAATCCGCCGAGAAGTACGTAAATCTGATTCATATGCACGAACACACTGTCGTACTGCGCTCTTTGTGAAATGATGAGTGAATAAAAACGGACTACCTGGTGAAGTTTTGAATTCCCTTTTTTTTTGCCGAGCGAATACACTTTCACGTTTGCTGGCAGGGCATGAATCCCCTCTTCAAGACAGATAACGGTGATCTTTTCGGCACGCTTTGCAAATTCTTCAATCCAACGATGAAAAAAACCAAGAACGGAATCATTTTTATCGACCTTTTGGGTAATAATGAGCAGTTTCATATAACTATTTTATCGCAAGGAGTGATTCAAGCGATACGCGATACTTTTCTAAGTATTCTGCTTCGGTTGTAGCCATTTCTGACATAGCAACAAATGCATTATCAGCAATTTCCTTCCGCAGTTCCGGTGTGGTGAGAAGTCGAATGATATTGTTTACGAAGCATTCAACTGACTCGTTTTCACACGTAAGAACGCTAGCACCATTCTTTAGAATATCTTGGGCAATACCAACGTGTGAAGTGACAATCGGACAGCCGATACTTGCAGATTCAACGAGAGTGAGTCCATACCCTTCGAAGTCAGATGTATTTAAAAACACATCCGCTGTTTTGTAATATGAAGCAACTTCAGGTTGCCAACCCTCAAATCGAACAGACTGCACGATACCAAGCTTTGCAATATTCCTTTGAAGTTTCTCCTGGTCACTCCCCGACCCAACGATGATAAGTCCAATGCCAGGAATCTTTTTGAGAACCTCTGCAAATATTTCAATGCCAAGCGTAACTCGCTTCTCTTCGGTCAGTCTCGATACCATGAGAATGGTATACGAAAATTCTGGGTACAATTCTTTCAAACTCCGCACGGTAGGCTTTTGTCGAATCGCTTCGATATCCACAAAAATGGGGAGTACGACGATTTTGCTCGGTTTGATAAAAAGGTTTTTCACCAAATCGTTTTTAATTTTTTCTCGTACCACACGAATACCATTCGCTCTTTTAAGAGTGTAGCGTGCTATTTGGAAACGAAGCCAGTTGAGCAATTGACCATCGTAAAAGTTCTTTGCAAACAAATCCGTATGAATTTGCATTTGAAGCGGAAACTTTGTTTTCCACTTTAGGAGTAATCCTACAATTCCTTTTTCAAATGGATCTTGAGTACTAATAACCGTTTGACCGAAATAGAGCATACGAGAAATTTGCCCAGCAATTTTGAGAGTATCCCAAATATACATGAGCTTATTACTCGAAGTGGTTGGATATACAAATACCTTCGGTGAAAGCTCGACTGGCACATACCCCAGCGATGCCAGTGAGAACACGATCACATGGAGCTCTCCAAAACTTTCGCCATACGAAATCATTCGATTCGCCATTTGCGAATCTGGAGTAAACACATTTCGATCAGTCGAGAGCATTATGACGCGCATAGTTCTCTGTGTAATACAGCTGTTAATTCGATAAGCATCCGCTCTGTGGTAAAGGCGGACACACTCCGCGCTCCTTCTTTCCCATATACATACGCATCTCCTTTCTGGAGTAGTAAGTGACTGATTGCCTTCACAAGTTCTTCTTCATTATTATACAAAACTAAGTGACCGTTTTTTGAGTCCTCAACAATCTCAACATTCCCCCCCACTCTTGTTGTGACAATCGGAGTTTCGACCGCGAGTGCCTCTAATATGAGATGTGAAAACCCTTCATAGGAAGTATTGAGTGCAAACACGTCCGACGCCTTCATTACTTTGAGCAAATCATTATGGGAAAGTTTTCCAAGCAGGCTCACAGAATTTTCTAAGTTGTTATCGGTAATATCTTTTCTGATCAGACTTTCATCTGGCCCACTCCCCACAATAAGAAGTTTTGCATCAGGAACTAATTTGATAATCTCAGGCAT
This sequence comes from Parcubacteria group bacterium, assembly GCA_046597175.1. GTDB lineage: Bacteria > Patescibacteriota > Minisyncoccia > Phycocordibacterales > Zambryskibacteraceae > CAYLHJ01. Next base: position 21,475 of record JBKJKY010000003.1, on the reverse strand, counting down.
AATTCGAATGAGTGTTCGAAATCCCTTCCATGGAACAAGCCTGCCTGCACTTACGATTATTGGTGTTCGATATCCAAAATTTACTCGAAGCTCTGCTTTTGACTCGGTAATTTCTGGCACGTCGAATGCATTATAAATTACGGTAATTTTTTCTCCATCAACTCCCCAATTCGAAACAATTTTTTTAAGATAATTACTGGGAACAATGATCGTGCTGGCGCCACGCGCAACGCGTAATTCTACCGCTTTTAATATTCTCACAAACATACCGTACGAATTTTTCATTGAAAATTCATCGAGCAAATCCGTTACTCCACTTCTTTGAACTCCCTGCTCCCATGCATAATCGCCAACAATTTTTACCACGAGTTTCTTCCGAAGGAGCTTTGCCACAATGAGAGCGGGCAGCCCAACAGATACCGGATCTTGGGCATAGATAAGCTCGACACCAATACCCGCTTGTATGAGTCGGGCAGTATACACTACATGTCGGATGATTTTTGGAAATTTGAGTACGTCCCCAAAATTGACCACACCAACCTCAAAACCGAGTTCTGGGAGCTTCGATAGTAGGAGAGCACTATAGGTAGCTGGACCACCCTCCTGGGGCGGAAAAATGCCTGTAGCGATGAGTATTTTGGGTGTTTTCCCACTTTGAGGACTCCTATTCATGCCCCTTATAATACCTGAGAATGTGGGCTAAATCGAATTATTACCCCTATGCACCTTATTTGAAGTATTTTGAGATCTGCCTCTCAAACACTCTCCCTCGGTCAAACTCGTTCTTATACTTTTCAAAGCTCGCACTGCTCGGAGAGAAGAGGATTGTTTTTGCGCCGGACGCCTGTGAAATAGCTTCGAGCACGCTTTGTAAATTTGAAAATTCATTCCAAGACTGCTTACCTTTGTGTGTTCTTTTTTGCAACTCATCCTTCATTTTTTCTGTTGCGCTTCCCGATACAAAATAGAGATTAGTGGGTAACACAGAATCCGCTACCACATTTGCCCACTGCTTAAAATCAAGTTGCTTATCAGTACCCCCTGTAATTACATAGAGTTCTTTTTTTGGAACAGCGCGGTACGAATCGAGAAGTGCAATGGTAGCTTCCGGACTTGTGCCTGCACTATCATTGACTACCACAAGATTTTTCTTTTTGAGAATCACTTCCCTCCTCATATGAGCTTGTGGCAGCTTTGATATTTTTCCCGCAAGATGTTTCCAAATACCTGAATTGTTTTTTTGATCTCTTCCACGCAGATAGAGAAAGCTTGCGAGCATTGCTCCGAGTAGATTGTGATTTTCAAAATCAGTATTATATGGAGTTTTCGCCACCTTTACCGTTTGGCCGTTTTCCTGAAAAAAGATTGCGCGATCGAATACATATAGTCCATTTTGCTTACCCCGAAGTTTCTTTGTGGAAACACGGTACACTGCAGACTTTGGGTTTAAACTAAGGAATGTTTCAGTCGACTCATTATCGTTATTTACTATTAAGAAGTCTTTTTCTGTTTGATTCAGAAAGATATTTGCTTTCACTCTCGCATACTCCTCCATACTTCCATGACGATTCAGGTGGTCTTGATAGAGGTTCGTAATAAGCGCAACTGTGGGAGGAAGCAGTCCTTTAGTCATGTATTCGAGCTGAAATGAGGAAGTTTCAAGTACAAATGGATCTCCCCGTTTTCCCAGAATTTTCAGAAGTGCTTTTTCTGGAATGTTACCACCAAGCACTGAGTCCGTAAGAAAATAATTGATCCATAAACTGCTTGTTGTTTTGCCTCGAGTTCCGGTAACTGCGATATACTCTCTCTTTTCCTGTGCGAAAAAAGTAAGAAAGAGTGTAAGATCGTTGTACACAATTTTGCCTAATTTCTCTGCATATACAATCCATTCACCAAAACGTGGAACTGCAGGGTTCGCAACAACAATATCTGCCCATTTGAAATCTTCTTTCTTGTGACTGCCAATCGTATAGATAATTTCTTTCGGGAGTTTTGCAATAGATGAATTTAAGATCTCTCTATCCCTTTTATCGGTAACTCTAAGCTTAGCTCCCTTTTTCAAAAGAAAGCGTGCGGTTGCAACACCACCGCCTAAAATTCCAAGTCCTACAAGTAATACTTTTTTCCCTTTCATATTACAAATCAGAAAACACCTTTTCTTTCATACTCTCTGCAATTAAATTCCAATCATACTTTTCAAGTGCCATCTTTTTTGCATTCTGGATAATGGTGCTTCTTTCCTCTCGGTTGTTCATATATCTTTCCACACATTTAGCAATGCTCTGGGGATCATCCACAGCACAAAAAAGCCCCGTCTTGCTATCGATGAGGAAGTCGACAATTCCTCCAACAGGAGTAGCGATGACCGCAAGCTCAGCAACCATCGCCTCTACAAATGAATTCCCCATCCCTTCAGACCTTGAAGGTCTGATAAAAATATCTGAGTGATGGAGATATTGGACAATATCAGTACTCGGAATTAACCCTTCAAAATGAACTCGAGTATCTACTCCAAGATCCACCGCGAGTGCTTTAAGCGAAGTGAGTTTCGCTCCTTCACCAAGTATTACGAAATGAGTATTCGATAACGACGGGAGCGATTGAATGACTACATCAACTGCATTTTTATGCACCAACCTTGAAGTGGTAATGAGGATTGTTGCGTCACTCGGTACTCCTTTTTGACTCCAGAACTCTTTCCTTAGATCAGGAGAGATTGGATTTTTGTCATTATCAAACAACAGAGTATCAACACCATTTGGAACAAGGATGATTGGTTTTTGAGTTCCCATCCCCTTAGCCCACTCACCGAGATACTTTGATATCACTTGGACTTTGTCAGCAAGGGTGAATATCTCCAGAAACCATTTTTTTACAAAACGAACCTTGTGTTCGATTTCTGGAATCGGATCTCCTTCTTGGAGCGTGAGTACAAATGGGACACTCGGAAATTTCTTTTTGAAAAACCGCGCTGCGAATCCACCAAACGAAGCCATAATACTCCAGGTCATATCAAAAGTCTCTTTTCTGTGGAGATTGACTGCTTTTTGATATGCAACAAAGGGAAAGAGGAGTTTTGAAAATTTTCCTTGTCCAAGAACTCTATGAACTTTGACAGCCCCCACCTGCTCTTCTCCTTTTTGTGTACCATCAAGATTAAGTGTAATCATGTGGAACTCAAAATTACCAGCGAGTCTGTCGGTGATTTCTTTCACAGCAATTTCTGCACCTCCAATAAATGGAATGTAGGCGGTTGAAAATATCAGTATTTTTTTCATACAATTTATGAGAGCGAGATTTTATCACAGATTATCTCTCTTCTCTAGAGTTCGACTTTGAGGAAATCACGGAGTTCTGCTTCTGGAATTTCGTTGAGCTTTTTCTCTGGCTTCTCTTCGGGTTGGGTATTTTGTTTTACCGGCTGTCCACTTGCCCGCGGGACTTCCTGATTCCTTTGTGGATTCTCTCTTGTAGGTTGATTCACTTGCTCTTGCTTAGAGGTAGGTGCAGACTTTGAAGCTTCTTCCCTCTTTTGCACTGGAGCGTTTGGTGTAGGTTTTGGTTGGGCAGTAGCTTCAGGAGCATCACTCTTTTTGGGAACCGTGAGCGCCTCAAGTGCCCTTCGAAGCTCTGAAACATGCTGGGGTGTTGCGTTTTTGTCATTCTTTTTTGCATCGGGCTTTAATTGCTCAAGGGTGAGAGCCTTCGGAGTAGTCTGAATTTCATCCTTTCTCTTTTCTTCAGCCATAATAGACTCAAAGATTTCTTTTTTTTGTTTCTTCTCATCAGAAGGATACTCCCTTTTTTCAAATTGCTCTTGCACTGACCCAAAAGCTCTTCGGTCAGATTCTGATCGTGGAGTAAAGTGTGGGTTTTTTTTGACAAATGAAGCAGGTATCGGTTCAGAAGATCTGCGGTCAGTTTCAGAGCGGGGTGTAAATGTCTGTCCTTTCCCGTACTCAGGCTTTGCAGGTGCTGATTGTCTCGGTCCTCGGTCTGGCGAGGCGCTTTGCCCTTCGGTAGGTTTAAACTCCCGTGGTTTTACCTCCTCTTTTTTTGTTCCATCCTCGTGCCATTTCTTAATAGCCTCTTCAACATCTTTGCGCGGAGTTGCATATGCTTCTCGAGAAAGTTCAATAACATCATGCTTAAAGGAAATTGGTGGTTTTGGAATTGGAGCTTGGGTCGCAGCAGAAAATGGAGCGGAGGACACCCCGTCGATCATGAGCTTGAGATAAATCTGGAATGATCCAAGGTTCACCAAATCCTCTGCAGTAAAGACGGGCATAAACTCTTTCTCGAGCACTTCTGCATCATACGCACCCACGCGGAACGTAATCATCGTTCCAACGTTTCCAAACACCGCTGCTCGCACCTCTTCCGACATCTGCTCAATATATTGGTGAGCAATGGTAAGATTTAATTTATATTTTCGTGCCTCAGAAAGAATGTCGGCAAATGATTCGTTTGCAAAAGATTGAAATTCATCCACATAGAGGTAAAAGTTCGGGAGATTTTTGAGGGCACTTTCTGAAGCATCTGCGCGAGACATGGCGGAGAGATAGATCTTGGTAATAAGCATACTCCCAAGTAGGTTGGCATTTTGTTCTCCCACTCTTCCCTTTGAAAGGTTCACAATAACAATCTTTCGTTCATCCATTACTTCGCGAAGATCGAAGTTTGATTTTGGTTGACCAATAATATTGCGCACAAGTGGGTTTGATACGAATTGACCAATTTTGTTTTGAATCGCAGCACCAGCCTCTTGCATATAGCGTTCTCCATATTTTTCAAATTCATCAACCCAAAACGCTTTTACAGAAGGGTCAGAGATATTTGCTACAACAAGCTTTCGGTATGCTTTATCAGAAAGCATACGGTTTACTCCAACCAGTGTTGAATCAGGAAACTCAAGAAGCGCGAGGAGGATGTTGTTCAGAATATATTCCATACGAGCACTCCACGCATCTACCCAAATCTTTTTAAACGCAGACATGAGACCGTTGGCCACCAAGTGTCGCTTATCTGTTCCCACATCTTCCATCACATTAAATGAGATCGGATAGTCGGTATCAAATGGCGCAAAATAAATAACATCCTTAATGCGCTCTTGCGGTACATACTCGAGAAGGAGGTCAGCACTCTTTCCGTGTGGGTCAACAAAGGCCATTCCCTCACCGTTTTGAATATCCTGCACAGCCATATTTTCAAGAATGGTAGATTTACCCATTCCCGTCTTTCCAATGACATACACATGGCGTGTACGGTCTTTTGCTTTGATACCAAAACCCACTCGTTTATTACGAGAATCAGTTTCCGCAAAATAAGTTACTTTTTCAGGATTCATGAAGAATTTCAAAGTTCATTATACAACAAAAATACTTCTTTTATGAGAGTGCCCCAATAAAAGTTCGGATAGCAAAAAATTTACTCACCTCAATAGAAAGTGAGCAAATTTTTATTATATTCAAATAAAGCAACTACAGTGAGGTATTTCGCATATCCAAAACACTCTCTAAGTTTCCAGTGTGATTTGCGTCGGTTGACCTTCTTCCAGAGGTTTCAATGTTTCTTGATTCTGTATTCCGGACTGCCATTGCGTCGACGAACATAGGGTTCATTCCCTCTTTCTTTCTTCGAACAGATTTCTTTACTGAAGAGCGACGTTTTATCGCAACAGAAAATGAAAGCGCTATGAGGCTAACTCCAAATACCACATCAAAAAAATTTTTCCATGTGGTTGGAAAGCCCAAAAATGGCATGAGGAGAAAGATGACTCCAATCCCTAAAATAGCGGTATTTTTCGACATATCCTAGTATACCCCGAAAACTATTTTTGGAAAAACTTCCGGGATAAGACGTACCCTGCGGTAACTGATAGAGCAACAAGCAATACCACGAACAACACGTGCCTGAGCGCCTCAATAGTCGTAATAAATGGAGCAATTTTATTGTGAAAAACGAAGCCTAAGGTAATAAAGAGCGGCCCATAAAAAAGCGCCCCAAACGCATTGTAGAGCGCAAAGCGTGGCCATGAAATTTTCGCGAAGCCAGCAACAAGCGGGCTCGCAAATCGAAATCCTGGGAGAAACCGTGATATAAACACGACAAGAAAGGTCTTCTCTTTCATGAGAACAACATACCGCTCAAATACACTGCCACGGATACGATGCTCAAGTGATGTTGCAAATCGGCTTCCTGTTCTCGCAAGAAAATAAAAGATAGTATCCGTTACAATTGGTGCAATCACCCCAATAAGGAGCATGTAACGGAGTTTTCCAAATCCCCCTGCAGCTAAATATCCTGCAATAAGAAGGAGTACATCCTCTGGAATAGGAATGACATGGCCTGAGAGAAGTACTCCGATAAAAATCCCAAAGTACGAAAACTGCTCAAGATACTGTATTTGATGTGCGAGGTGGTTTGGAAGCACAGTAAATTATACCGCTGTGGCGATAGGAGATGTTGCAAGTTCTACGGGAACAGAGACTGGAGCTGACTCCCCACCATCCATTTCAGATTTCTTGAGAAGTTCGTTATAGACCCACACTCCGGCAATAAATGTAGTAGGAATTGAAACAACAAGTCCAACTAAGAGAGCGAGTGCACCGAGAATATTTACTCCAATAACAATAAGAAGGAACTCAAAAAGTTTCCATTTGTTACCGCCGGTAATGAGAGCGCTTCGCTTCATGGCCTCAAGTGGACCGAGATGCTTATCGACCACAAGATATGTAGCAAGTCCGTATCGAATGGCAAAATATATCCCTGGAATAATGAGAAGGATCATTCCTGCTCCCACGAGAAGTCCGAGAAGAATAGAAGTAACAATGTACTTCCAAAATACTTCAAACGAAACTCGGAAATCAGAAAATCCAAATTCTTTTCCTCGAACAATCTTGAGTGCGATTGCTATCGTTCCCACTGAAACCACAACTTGAAATAGAAAAGAAATGACTCCAGCAAATCCCATATCACCATTTCCGTGGCTCATGGATTTCAAAATACCGGAAATAACCGTGCTCCCAGCCATAACCAACAAGAGGAACCAGAAATGCTCTTTCGTTTTCTGCCAACCAAATTTAATAGCATCTTTCGCCACGAATGTATCTGTTTTCATAAATAATAATTATTAGTGTGTCCATAGTATAGCAAGAAATTGGAGGGCTGGGAGAGAGCTTTATCTGGTCAGTTCGATTCTTACAGAATCAGTACCCTGTTTGGATTTTTCTGTCGCTTTTTTAAAGCTTAGAAAAATAGTCAAACAGGCTTCGAACCCTGAACGTAGACCGTCCCACGGTTTACGTTCAGGGTTCGAACCTGGGACCTACCGAGTGAAGAGCGAATACCTGGAGCTCTGCAAGACCGGAGGCTGACGAGCCGAGGTGGGTGAAAAAACGAACACCTTGAGTTTTTGCAAGACCTTGAACGTTTTGTAATCAAAATGTGAAAGGTGTACAGATTCTGTAAGAATCGCGGAAAAACTTAGCAAAGTTTTATCCGTGATACAGACGGGAAAATATAGCTTCAACAAAATCTTTTAGATTCTTTTCGATAATTTGTACCGTGCTTAGTGCGCGTGCCAGGGTTCGAACCTGGGACCTACCGAGTATCAGTCGATTGCTCTACCAGCTGAGCTACACGCGCACTAAACAAATTACAATGAAATTATCGAAAAGAATCTAAAAAACGAACCGCCCCTATAAGAAGTCAGTCGCTATCACAACTTTTTCTCTGCTGAGAAAAGTCGCGACCCCACCTCCCTCGCCTTCGCTCGGTCCGGCCTTGCACAAGTATCCCAGCACTCTCTGTCACAAATAAATTTCTGTTGAAATTTTCTGCGACCCAGTCTCATCTGCCTCCACAGATTCCGACCTTGCGACCGGGTCTCATCCCGGTCTCACTCTATCAGCTGAGCTACACGCGCATTACTTTTTCTACCTTTATACCTACCAAAACAGTTACGCGCGTTCTACTAGTTTCTGGCCACTAGTCACAAGCGACTAGTCTGAGAATATACCAAAAAACATTTCAAATAGAAAGGGGCCGGACATGTTCTGTCCGACCCCAGCTCTGGCCCAGCAAACTGCTGATACCACTCACTTCGCTAACTCCGCTCAACTACCCTACCGCCAACCTCGAAGCTGGCCCTGCAACTGCACCATCATTTTGACCGGCCAATCAAAGAAATCGTTTGAGTGACCAGCGTTTACGAAGACAATTGAAAGAATGAAGTAGAGCTGGGCTGAGAGCACCAGCGCGCAAACTGCATCGCCAGGGCGCATCAACCAGCACAGCTCTACCTTCTTCGGTTCGAGCGAAATTGGGAATCCCGCACGGTGTGAACCATACCGGACGTTCACCTCCAGGATACCCGTTGATACAAAGAGCAGACACACCACACGCTTCAACCCCGCGATCGACAAAAGCAAATGACGCTTCATCTCTCCTCCGAGTATTCGTGAGTGTTACGGTGTATATATTATCATACAGTATACTACTATGTCAATAGTGACTATTCACACCCTACATACGCAAAACCACCCCGCGTGAGCGGGGTGGTTTTGATCTACTATTCTTTATTTTGCTCCGTTCCCTTCAGTATTACCCTTTCGAGCATTACCTGCGCATGTCTTTCCATGAGTCAAATTAGTTTTTGGATTCATAATCATCATCCATTGCGAACTCGATCGAGATTCACAATATCGACGCACTCAATCTTTAAATAAATTTAAAGAAGGGTTTTTCAATTGAATTACTCCACGAGCAGCTTCCGCTACCCGTGCCTTGTTACGACTTACTCCCTGTCATTGAGCTTACCTTAGGCCCGGCTTGCGCCAGGACTTCGGGTACTCCCAACTCCCTTGAGTTGACGGGCGGTGAGTACAAGACTTGAGAACGTATTCACCGCGGTATAGCTGACCCGCGATTACTAGCAAATCCAACTTCATGAGGTCGAGTTTCAGCCCTCAATCTGAACTGGGGCCGGCTTTATTAGGATTAGCTCCGGATTACTCCATTGCGACCCGTTGTACCGGCCATTGTATTATGTGTGTGGCCCAGGATATCAGAGGGACATGCTGACCTGGCGTCATCCTCACCTTCCTCCCCTGAGAAGGGGCAGTCTCGCCTGACACTTATAACAGGCAACGAGGGTTGCGTTCGTTACCCCACTGAAGGGAACAACTCAAATCACGAACTGACGACGGCCATGCATCACCTGCCTAACTGCCTTGCGGCTGTATCCGTTTCCGGTACATTCAGTTAGGTTTCAAACCCTGGTAAGGTTCTTCGTTTATCGTCGAATTAAACCACATAATCCTCTGCTTGTGCAAGTCCCCGTCTATTCCTTTGAGTTTTAACCTTGCGGTCGTACTACCCAGGCGGATCGCTTAACGCGTTAGCTTCGTCTCTCAGAGGGTCGATACTCCGAAAAACTAGCGATCATCGTTTAGGGCGTAGACTACTGGGGTATCTAATCCCATTCGCTACCTACGCTTTCGTGTTTCAGTGTCAGGAATGTGCCAGTGAACTGCCTTCGCTTTTGGTGTTCCCCATGATATCAACGGATTTCACCCCTACTCCATGAGTTCCGTTCACCCCTCACATCCTCTAGTCGTGCCGTTTCTTTCGCAGGTCCCCGGTTAAGCCGAAGAATTTAACAAAAGACTAACACAACCACCTACACACCCTTTACGCCCAGTGATTCCGGATAACGCTTGGGGCACTCGTATTACCGCTGCTGCTGGCACGAGTTTAGCAACCCCTTATTCATCAGGTACTATCAATAAACTTTCTCCCTGATAAAAGATCTTTACGTCCCAGAGGGACTTCATCAATCACGCGGCGTCGCTCCGTCAGACTTGCGTCCATTGCGGAAGATTCTCGACTGCAGCCACCCGTAGGTGTATGGTCCGTGTCTCAGTACCATCGGTGGGGGTCAGCCTCTCAGCTCCCCTAGACGTCATAGCCTTGGTAGTCCATTACACTACCAACTAGCTGATATCCCGCAGGCCGTTCCTTTAGCGATAAATCTTTACTCCGAAGAGACTATCAAGTATTAGCCAATCTTTCGACTGGTTATTCTTGACTAAAGGGTACGTTCCTACGTGTTACTACCTCGTTCGCCACTCCCCTTGCGGGGCGTTCGACTTGCATGCCTTATCCACGCCGCCAGCGTTCATCCTGAGCTAGGATCAAACTCTCATTAAAAATGATGTGTTTGAACATTTCATTTGGAACGGAACAAAACAAAGAATATTAGACTTCGGTTTGATCCGGTTAAGAATTTGATTTCTAACTCACTTCTTCCAACTACACCGTATTGCTTGTACGTTCACCACCGAAGGTGCATGTAGCGGAAAGGAATCACATTATTAGAATTCTTGAGACTTGCTAGCCTAAGGTGTCTTTAAAACCTTAGGCGTTCTCAAATTTTTTATGTAACAAGTTGTCAAAGTACTCTTTCAAAACGGCTCCTAAGAAAACCTTAGAAGCAGGCCTGTATTATATAGATGTGAAGGCAGGAGTCAAGCGTTTTATGGGCTTTTTTTAGATACTCAGATTAGGCTTCAAAATAGGCCCGAAAACACGTAATCCACGGCCTAGAATATACTCCATTGACATCCCTTCTCAGCAGGCGCACTATAAGTAGCAGAACGTATTCATGGTCTCTTTCTCCTTGGTGAAGCTTGGTGTGATAAGGAAACCTGTGTGGACAGGGACCCCTTACGCACTGCGTGAATCCTGTGTCGCAAAAGCCAGCACAGACACTGGCTCCGCGAGTTTGACCACTTTCGTAGTGATCCCCTGAGCAAGGATCGCAACACTACACCTGAGTGTGAACTTCGGTCTGGGTGACCAAAGAGAACACCTTGAGTGTTCAAGGGAATAGAGACCAGACTTTCGGGTCCACGAAGCTTCGCTTCGTGGACCCGATTTTTTTACTAAAAACAACAGACGGACGTCTCGCCTTACACACAAACCCCGGAACTTCGTTCCGGGGTTGCTTACTTTTTATACGACGGCCTCTAATTCTTTTTCGGTATCCGCAGTTACTTGCTGCGCTTCGTTTTGTAATTGCTCGAGCTCACGATTCGTGTCTTGTTGCGCGTTAGCAATTTCAAGATTGCCATCATCAATAATTTTTTTCAAATCGCCTTCTTCTTGTTTTTGTAATACTAAGATTCGTGTATGGAAAAAATCTACCAAAAAAGCTTCTTTTACTTCGATAGAAGTTGCTGGGTCAGAAAGATGAGACTCAACCAACGACTTATCATCAGGAGACAAGTCTGAATCTTTGATGAATTGTATAAATTTTGAAATATCAGGTTGCATACTCTTAAGCCATACCAGGCACATTCACATTAAGTCCAAGCTCCTGCGCTTTTGCAATTAAGTCTCTAAGGGTTTCGATTTGCTGATCTCTTCTTTCGGTATTGATATCACCCCTATATGTGTCTACCCTATCCCTGACTCCATTACTAATGTCTGCTACCCTATTATTAAAATTCGAAAGTACATCGAGACCACGATTTTCAATAGAATTGTATTTATCTTTCGCAGCATCGAGGATACCGAGCTTTGTTTTTTCAATACCAAAGCGTGCTTCTGCCATTTTTCCATTTGCAAAATCACCCACACTTTCGTATCCATCCTGCAATTTTAGTCTGCTCATTGCAAAGAGGTGCGAAGCGATTTCTGGAGTAGATGCAATAACTTCGGGAAGTGAGAAAGCTCCTTCCGTAAGAGTTTCTCCCACCCCTTTTGCCTTTGACCATAAGCGAGATATGCCACCTTTGACAGAATCTCTTAAGTTTACAAAACCTTGTTTTACCATTTCTACACGCTCTGCACCTTTTTCGGTAAGTTCATGAAATGATTTAGCCTCGAGGGGTGTTGGCTCACGTTTTGCCCTTTCAGCCTTTACTTCAAATACCGGTGATTCAATTGCCATATAGATACAGTATATTCTAGTTTTCTATTCCCGCAACAACCATGTACATAACCTCTTTTAATACTTTCCACACGCAAGATACGATGACTTACCGGTATCGGTAAACTTGGTCAAAGTTGCACTGTCATATCCGCCCGCATCCCCCGTGAGCTTTGTGTAATTCTTTACCGTTACTGTGGCTGGGCCTGTTTGTGTACACTGCGTATTCCCATTACTGAATCCTTTTGTGATACCAATAATAGCAAAGACCTCATCAGCATTATCAAAACAAAATCGTTTCCCTACTCCTGCAGTTGCGGTACTTGGCTCAAAACAAATTTTTCCCACAAAATCCGACTTTACATCTTCACTATAAAAATAATTTCCGGTGATAGTAATAATTTTTGGCGGTGTTACTTTTGGGCTCGGCATAGCTTGTGTTTCTCCATCGCCAAACTCGCCTTTTACCCCTGCGGGCATTGATTGCTTAGAAGGCTCCTCAATCTGAAACATTGAAGGGGTTTGCTCCGGAGCTACATACTCAGTTTTCTTTCCATGAATCAGGAAGTACATTCCGAATACCAGCAACACAGCTACAGCGATGAATGAAAGTGTTTTCTTCATCTAGTCATTATATACCGAATACTCTATAAAAAAACCGGCATAAGCCGGTTTTTTTCTTAGTTTTTCTTTTGAAGTTTTTCGAGAGTCACGAGGAGTGGAGACGCCACACAGATTGATGAGTACGTTCCCACAATAACTCCGACAAGTAGCGTGAATGCGAAGTTTCGAGTTGCATCACTTCCTACAAAGTAGAGAGCCATGAGGGTAATGAAGATGGTGAGTGATGTATTGATCGAACGAGCCATTGTTTGTGAAAGACTCTTCCCCACTGTTACGTCAAATGTTTCTTTTGAACGTCCTCCGAGATTGTGCAGAAGGTTCTCGCGAGTTCGGTCGAATACCACAATTGTGTCATGCACTGAGTATCCGAGGATCGCGAGGAGCGCTGTTACAAAGAGTAAGTCAATTTCCGCTCCAAAGTAATGTCCGTAGACAACGTATATTCCTGTTGGAATAAGCACATCATGAACAAGAGCAATTACTGTCGCTAACCCGAACTTCCATGAAGCAACTGGCTCTGACACTTTGCGAAATACAAAGGTAATGAAAAGCATGATACAAAGCACAACGAGCGCAATTGCGATGTACGACTTCTTCTTGAGACTCTCTCCAACGATTGGACCAACCGTATTGAAGCGTTCAATTTTGGTAGGTACTGCTCCGTTACTTGAAAGTGCACTCACAACCGTTTCTTTTTGCACTTGGGTTAATTCTTTCGATCGAAGCACGAGGTGCGTATCACCTGATGGACGAAGTGAATATTCGCCAAGCGAGAGTGGTGCAAGGACAGTCTTTGCAGTATCAAGAGTTGGAACATCAGCACTTTTTTCGTACGAAACCTCAAGGAGCGAACCTCCTACAAAGTCAGAACTGAAGTGGAGTCCAAATACCGATATTGCAACAACCGATCCAAGCATAAGAATTGCTGAGAGAGCGAAGAAAATTTTTCTGTGAGTGATGATAGGCATAATATTAAGCGTTAGAAATACCAGATCCGAATAAGAATCGTGCAACCTTTCCGAGGGTCTTTGACTGGAGTGCGAAAAGGAATGTTCGAGATGCAGTGATTGCGGTAAACATTGAAACAGCCACTCCAAGACCGAGCGTGAGTGCGAATCCTTTTATCGCTGATGTTCCAAGCCAGAAGAGCACAATTGCGGTAATAATTGATGAGATGTTTGAGTCACGAATCGAAAGCCATGCGCGGTGGAATCCTTCATGCATTGCATCGTGAAGATTTTTTCCTGCGCGGAGCTCTTCTTTCATGCGTTCGAAGATAAGCACGTTCGCATCAACCGCCATACCAATCGAAAGGATGAACCCTGCAAGGCCAGCGGCAGTAAGCGTCACCGGAATAATAAGGAAAAGTGAAAGTGAGATAAGAACATAGAGCACGAGCGCAATTGTTGCAACAATTCCAGGAAGACGGTACCAGAGGATAAGAAAGATTGAGAGTAGTATAAATCCTACAACACCAGCCCTGAGTCCTGCGTGGAGCGCGACTTGTCCGAGTGATGGACCAATGGTTTGCTGGCTAATGAGCTCGATAGGTACTGGAAGCGCACCATAGTTCAGTTGTTTTACTGCTTCTTTTGCGGTATTTGCGTCGAAGCCTCCAGTGATACGAGCGGTCCCATTATCAATCGATTCTTGAATTCGTGGCGCTTGAATCATCTTTCCATCGAGGAAAATAGCAAGTGTCCGTCCAACATTTTCACCCGTTACTTTTGCAAAGAGAGCCTTCCCTTCATCATTGAAGTTAAGTACCACCATCGGCTTTTGCGTTGTTGAGTCAAACTGAAGTTGTGCGTTTTTTAGAAGTCTTCCATCGAGTCCTGTAGGAGAATAGATATCATCAATCGAAAGATTCTTGATATCTTCTTCTTTCAAATTTTGAAGTCCTTCTTTTTCAAGGCGAAATTCGAGCACGGGAGTTTTTCCAATCATGGCAATCGCCTCATCGGTATTACTGATACCAGGAAGCTCAACAATGAGTCTATGATCGGTATTCCCTGATACAAGTCCAGCTTGTTCTACTTGGATAATTGGTTCAGATACACCAAAGACGTTTACTCGCCTTTCGATAACCTCCCGAAGCGCATCCATGGAAGTAGAGACGTCCTGCGTATCGATACGAGAAAGATCTGCCCGGTAGATAAGTTCAGTGCCACCTACAAGGTCGAGCCCGAGCTTGAAGGGATGTTTTGCATTCGGTTTGAGCGAAGCGTTGAGGAAAAAAGCCAATAATAGCCCGCAAATAATGAGGAAAAAGCTTCCAATTCGGTATTTAGTCATGGGAACAGTATAGGGATTTTAAGAGGAAAATCAAACAAATAACCCCTCGCGGATACGCGAGGGGTTATAAAACACTTGGGCCTACAGGTTGATCTGGCCGTCCGGACCAAAGAAAACTGGTTTTGGTTTACCACTTGTCAGGAATCCGACAGGGTCGCGGAGGAACGCCTGCCAATCCTCTGGTCGGTTCGTTACCAAAGTTGACTGAGAGTATCCATCCGCTTCTTCAGGTAAAGAGAGGAAGACATACAAAACCTCTTCTTCACTCGAGTGAAAACCCCAGCCAGTCAAAACGATACTTGCATCAAGATACGGAACAAAAGGTGCACAGACTGCAAATGCCCATCTTGCAACCCATTCGTGTGCTTCTTGACCAAGATCTTGTGAATCATTTTCGGTGGAACACCAGAGATGTAACCATTCTTCCATCTTCCCCACACTGAAATCAGTGAGATGTAGATAGGAATCGTGTTCTACAGCGTATGCGACCATTTTTTTTGCTTCGACAGTGTCGAGATTCGGGCTGATGAAAGCTTCGCTTCCAATTGGAGGAAAGCAAAGCTTTCTGAGGTCTGAGCAAAAACAAGCGAAAGTGTATAGAAACCGATAATCATTCGCATTCATGATGCACCTCTCTCTTTTTTGTGTTCCTGGAATGCCAGGCCAAATAAGAACGATTTCGAATGCAAAATACCACAAAAACTATTATCAGACAAGCGAGAAGTAACTTACTTAAAACTTAACACTGACCACTTAAAACTGGGTCTAAATTCCCTCCCGTGAAAGAAGAGTTTTGATAGTTCGGAGAGCAACTTTGAGATCGAGTCCAAGTGAGCGATGTTTTATGTAATACAAATCATACGAAAGCTTAATGCGGGTTTCATCGAGCTTTGCCGAAAACTTTGGCGGTGCATATTGATAGAGCTGTGCCCACCCTGAAAGTCCTGGTTTGATGAGATGCCTGACGTTGTAATACGGAATTTCTTTTTCATATACCTCGACGAGCGCCGGGATTTCGGGACGTGGACCGATGAGCGACAAATCTCCGATAAGAACACTCCAGAGTTGTGGTAATTCATCGATTCGGGTGCGACGAAGAAATGCTCCTACTTTTGTCGGTAACGGATTCAGAGCGATGCCATTTGGATTATTATGGACAGCCAAACTTCGAAACTTTTTCACTGCGATGAGTTCATTATTTTTGCCAATGCGTTCTTGCGTAAAGAAAATTGGGCCGCCATCTTCCAGTTTGATTGCGAGGTAAACAAACGGATAGAAAAACAGAGAAACAACACCGAGCAGAAGTGAGACGGTGAAGTCCATTGTCCGTTTCAAAAAATCATACCCCCTTTCAGCCGATCCAGCTATGTGTTCGAGGAACCAGTTATACCGCACCAGAGAGAGCGGAATGCGATCGAAGATATCTTCATACAGCTTATACATATCAACAAACCGAACATCAGAGAAAATAAGATTATAGAGCGTTGGTAGTACTGGCTCTACTTTCTCATCGCGAAAGTCTGCAACGATGACTGAAATGCCTTCGGTATATATTTTTTGTTGCATCTCCGCTTGCACACCATCTGCACTTGCATTACTTACGTCAAGTGATGAGACGAACTGCACATCATAGCGTGAGTTATTGTTCACTTCCATTTCAAGCTCAGCCATCTCAGGGCCAGAACCAATGAGCAGGGCTTTCTCTTTTGTTCTAGTCTCAAAACCGGCAAATATAAACAACCTCCAGACCATCACAAAACCAAACGAAGTTAGGAGTGTCAGAAAAAGATTTGTTTTTGGAGCAATACCAAAAAATGGAATGAAGTAAAAGAAGAGTACTGCCAGAATGCTATTTGTAATCTGTGCACGCAAGATTGTTCCTGCAATCTTTTCCTTGATAAGGAGCGTGTGTTTCTCATAGAGGCCTGCGATAAAAAAGACCCCGAACCAAATCACGAACAAAATAGAAAATGGCACAAGGTGTAGCGTTAGGTTAGCCTTTGAGGGAAGTTCTGCGTATCGCAAGAAGAGCATAAGCCATAGGCCCATGTAAAAGGCAATAATATCCCCCAAAACGAGGATAAATGGCTCTTTTTTGCTCATCATAGTCATAACAAGGGTAATACTATAGAAAAACAGGCTTTTTTCAACCCACAGACTGAGGTGCGGTTGGTCGAAACTCGGATAACAAAAATCGACAAATATTATTGGAATGTATACCTAGAGCGACATGGCCAGTTAGTAAGTTTTTGTTCTCCTCGATTTTCGTCTTTCGATATCCGTTTTTCGTGATTTTACTCATTGCTAGCCATGAGTAAAATCACGCGGTAGAATGAAGGAATGAATACTCATAATATACAAGGTGAAATGGAAGCGGTTGACAGTTCGATTATTCACTTCTTCCGAAAAATCAGTTTGCCAATGGCTCACATTGCAATCTTTATCGTATTTTTTTGGTTTGGAATACTGAAAGTGTTTGGTGAGAGCCCAGCTAATCCCCTCGTATCAAGTCTCCTTGAGAAAACACTCCCCTTCATCACCTTTGACCAATTCATTCTCCTTTTTGGTATCTACGAAATGATTATTGGGATTACATTTCTCATCCCCGGACTTGAGCGAGTTGCAATTGCCCTCCTCCTTCCCCATATGATTACAACAGTAATGCCACTTATCTTACTTCCAAGTATTACTTGGCAATCATTCCTCGTACCGACTCTTGAAGGTCAGTACATCATCAAAAACGTAGTCATTATTGCACTCGCACTCTCGCTCGCGGCGCACCTCCATCCAATGCGAATGCGTCACAAAAACCGCCATGCCTAGTTGGATACTCTACGCTTCACTTTCTGCAGTTTTTGCATCCCTCGTCTCTATCTTCGGCAAGATTGGACTCAAAAATGTTGATAGTACCTTAGCGACCACTGTTCGTTCAGTTGTTATGGCTGGGTTCCTTGTACTCACTTCCCTTGCACTCGGAAAATACAAAACCCTGAGTTCTATTGATGGAAGAACCTTCCTTTTCATCGCACTCTCAGGCATTGCCGGGGCTACCTCATGGCTCTTTTATTTCTTTAGTCTAAAAAATGGTCCTGCAGGAGGAGTTGCTGCTCTCGATCGACTCAGCATTGTATTTGTAGTTATTCTCGCAGCGCTATTCCTCGGTGAAGGGATTACCTGGAAAACGGGGCTTGGCTCAGTTCTCATACTCTCAGGAGCAATTCTCTTTGCAATAAAATAATATGGACAAGAAAAAAATTTTATATTTTATAACAAAGGGTAACTTTGGAGGTGTGAGCCATCGGGAAGGGACCCGTTGGCGCAAGACCGGAGCGAGCGCAGGCGAGTGAGGTGGGGTCGCGGAATTTTCTAGCAAGAAAATATCCGTGAAGCCTGTAGCAATCAAAAAAACAGACTATGCAGAATAAAACAAAAAAAATTTTATATTTTATAACAAAGGGTAACTTTGGAGGCGCCCAACGATACGTCTTTGACCTAGCTACGAACCTTCCGAAAGATAACTTCGAGGTACTCGTTGTTCTCGGCGAAGGTGATACGCTTGAAAAGAAACTAATCGAAAAAGGAATTCGAGTACTCCGAATTGAGAGTCTGAAGCGTGACATCGGTGTAATTTCTGATATTCGATCACTCATTGCCTTCCTCAAAATTCTGAAAGATGAAAACCCTGATGTAGTTCACCTCAATAGTTCAAAAGCAGGTGGGCTGGGAGCTCTTGCTGTTCGTTTTATGAATATTCGTTCAATACTGAACTACTCCACCACCTATACCAGAGCCATATTTACCGGGCACGGCTGGGCGTTTAATGAAAAAAGAAATATTGTTTCAAAAATTATCCTTGCCTTCCTCCATTTTCTCACCATCGTACTTTCCCACGATACCATTGCTGTTTCAAAGAAAGTAGCGGATCAAATTTCTCGCTTCCCACTTGTAAGCAAGAAAATAACACTCATCTATAACGGCATTGGTACGATTCCACTTTTACAAAAAGCTGATGCGCGAAGTAATTTGGGGAATTTTAAAGAGGCGCTCTGGATTGGTACGATTTCAGAACTCCACAAGAACAAAGGCCTCGACTTTATTATTCGAGCGTTTGCAAACACAGTGAAAGCGGTACCTGATACTGCACTCGTCATTATTGGCGGTGGAGAGGAGGGCAAAAATCTTCAAACACTTATTCAAACGCTTAATCTGAGCGAAAAGGTACACCTCGTAGGATTCAAAGAAAATGCGTCAGAGTACCTTAATGCCTTTGATATCTTCACCCTCACCTCTCGTACTGAAGCATTCCCCTACGCACCACTCGAAGCGGGGCTCGCATCGCTCCCCGTAATAGCAAGCCGGGTTGGTGGTATTCCTGAAGCTATCGAACACAAACGAAACGGAATACTCGTAGAAGCTGGAAATATATCTCAGATTGAATACGCGCTCCAGGAACTGCTTGCAAGTAGAGATATGCTAGAGCAGTATGGAATAGCACTTAAACATACCGTTGAGGAAAAATTTTCACTAAAACAAATGGTAGAAAAAACCATTGACCTCTACTAATTCTTGGATTCACGAACCGAGAATATTCCCTGCTTATTCAGATTCTCTATTCCCTACTGCATTCCCAGCATCTCATTGCCCATCATTTCTCTACTTGCAGAACGATTATATCTGCGCATACCCATCAGAATTCCGAGTCCTAAATACTCACCAATAAGGTGACTTCCTCCATAACTCATGAGCGGAATTGTGGTACCCGTTACCGGTAAGAGTCCGATATTCATTCCTACGTGGATGATGATATGAACCATAAAAAGAATGGCGAGTCCGAGACCAAAAAGTGTCTCGAAGTTGCTCGCACCGAGCTCGGCATTTGCGAGTATTCGCCAAATAAGAAGCCCATATAAAATAAAGATAAGAGTTACACCAACAAATCCCCACTCTTCTGCAAAGGCGGCAAAAATAAAATCTGTTTCAAACTCAGGTAAAAATTGAAGTTTACTTTGAGTTCCATACCCGATTCCTTTTCCGAGAACCCTTCCTGATCCTACTGCGATTGTAGACTGGTATGCGTTGTACCCTGCTCCCCTTGTATCAGCCAGTGGATGGATAAAGGTAAGAATTCTTTGCTTCTGGTATGGCTTAAATGCAAAGAGCCAGAGCGCGCCAAATGTCACTGCGCCAATCAAAATTACTGCTAAGAGATGTTTTTTCGAAATCCCAGAGACAAGCACCATGCCAAACCAAACCGCAAAAAGAATGATTGATGATCCGAAGTCTGGCTCAATAAGAACAAGAAAACAAAGGATGAACGCATACGCTCCCGAAACAAGAAGATGCCTGATATGACGAATCTCCACATGTCTGCGACTAAAATATTTTGCGAGGAGCAGAATAAGCACAATCTTAATAGGGTCAGAAGGCTGGAATGAAAATCCTCCAAAATTGAACCAACTCTGAGCACCTTTTGCTACATGCCCTACTACAAAAAGCAAAGCGAGCATCCCGCATGAAAATGAAAAGAGTCCCACAATCACACTCGTTCTGCGCAAAAACCTCCAGTCAATTATACTGGCAAGGAAGAACACTCCAACAGTAATCGAAAGCCAAATAATCTGACGATTGAAGTAATAACTTTGTCCTGCGGATACGTCACCCACTTGGAACGAATTCATTGTCACAAGCCCAGCAAGAGAAATAAGAAGAGCAGAGAAAAAAAGAATCCAATCCATACCCTGTAGGGATGGCATTACGGACGTCGTTCGTTTCCAGAAATAATGAAGGAGATCAGTCACGGCGGATTACTTAGGAAGTACACGGGGCAACACCTCAATCACAGCTGGGCGACGTTTACAGATTTTTGTTGCGATTTGTGAGTAGATATTGGTCAGTGTCTCAGTTGTGGGAGCCAGATAAAACTCATCCGTACTTGATGCAATGCTTGCTAAGAAGTTTGCATTGATATCTTTCCCAAGACCGATGCTGTACATACTAATTCCATTTTGCTTTGCTATCTCTGCTTCACTTTGCGCTACAGTTTCTGCATAAGCACTGTTACCCTTAAGCTCCGGACGATTGGCTATACCATCGGTGAGCGTAATCATCACCTTAAGGGAATTATTTTTATGTCTCTCTGACAAAAGCTCTTCTCTTGCTTTAGCAATCGCGTCTGCAATGTTGGTGTTTTGGAGTCCACTTTTACTAATACTGAGAGCATTAATAGCGGTAGTAACATCTTTGAAATTTGAAGAGAGTGCACTATCAATCGGGTTACTAGCTTCATTTGCAAATGAAACGAGGGAAGCTTGATCGGTTGAGCGAAGTTTACCAACAAAAAACGTTGCAGCGGACTTTACATCAGATAACGGCTGAGGAGGATTCTCGCCAAGACTTGCCATACTGCCAGAGCGATCCAGCACGAGCGCAACATCGACAGGTTGATCGCATGAGTCTGACTTCGTGGTAAAGGGTTGTGGCCAGGTAAACACAAGAGACTTCGTACTGCCTTTTACCAAATCGTCGACGAATGTTTTCGAGGCTCCAATAGCATTTCCTGATCCGTCATACACTATCGCGACAAATTCAATGTGCGGGATAAGTGTTGTGCCATTGTTG
>JBKJKY010000048.1:0-3284 GCA_046597175.1 Parcubacteria group bacterium | reverse complement strand
TACCGTTTGCGACTTCCAAATAGTATGTGTAGGAAGTGTTTGGGGTAAGTGAGCCATCAGTATAGGAAGTGCCGGTACTGCTATAAATAGTTGCTCCTCCTGAATTATTTCTCTTTACCGTATAGTTTGTTGGGTTATTCGTAGCACTCCATGCAAGTTGCATTTCTGGAGTTGTACCATTACATGCAGGTGTTGCGGTGAAGTTACTGATAGATGGAGGTTGCGGGACGGTACAATTCGGAGCTGGAGAAGAAGTAGTAGTTTGATTTACGCTTCCACCAGGACCTGTCGCTACGAGATAGTATGCATAGGTCTGACCTGTTGTTCTTCCTGTGTCACTATATGAAGTACCTGTGCCTGAATAAATAGTTGCTCCACTAGAGTCGTTCCTTTGAACAGTGTAGCCGGTTACATTTGTCCCAGACCAATTGAGATCGAACTTTGGTGTCGTTGCTACGCACCCTTGTGTCGCAGAAAATGAATTTATGGTTGGAACTGGGTTCGTTACCGTGATGGTAACGGAGTCATTACATCCTGGTCCACTATCATATCCTCTAATTGAGTACGTGGTTGTAACCGTAGGACTGACGCTTACTCCAACACTATTTGACTGAGCGCTGCCGGTATTAAAATTAGTACCAGTAGTGTATGGTGCAGTGTTAGCATATGAAGAATTCCAAGTTAGCGTAGCAGAGTTACCATTTACAATTGAAGTTGTGTTTGTATTTAACGAAATAGAACAGGGAGTAAAGATTGGGGGGGAATATTTTAATTTTACCCATTTACTTTGTCCGGGTGCTATGAGTATCGTTGGGGAGCTACCGAAATCAGAATTTGTAATTAATAGTTGATCCCTTGAGCCGATTTGAGACGGGTAATTCGCAACTGTAAAAAAAGACCCTCCGCCTGCAGGGTACACTGTGTGTGACACACTACTGCCTGACCCAGAGCTTGGGCTAGGATTTTGAGTTCCCCCAAATATATCCCAACTTGCCCCAGAAAGCGGTGTGTCATTTTCATCCACCACATTTACCGTAAGTGTCGCGGGTTGCGGGGCAACATAGGTGATGGTAACACTTGCTATGGACTGAGTGAAGCCGGTATTGATATCTGTTCCATACAAGTAGAATGTCTGCGTTCCACCACTTGCATCATACGGAATATTTCCAGACCCTACAGGAGATCTCACAGACTGATATGAATACGAGCCAACCCCTTCAAGAAAAAGGGTGGTGCAGTTCGTTGAATCCCAGCTGAGTTGGATTAAGCCAGTTGGGGAAGAAACTGTAGTGGAAGTGTTCGCTCCTAGATTACCCACACAAGGTGCAGCGTGAACTTTGTGTGAAAAGCCAAAAGATCCGATTAGGATCAGTGAGAATACAAAAAGAGAAGAAAAAGATTTTTTAATCACGGTAAAAATATTACTGGTAAATTACTCTCTACAGTATACCAAGAAATCTGAGTAAGTTTAATAAGTTTAGAGGTTGATAAGTTTAAATACGCAAGGAAAAAGGAAAGATGAAAAACGGATGGCAAAAAAGTAAGATTTCTCTCCGTAAGGTCCTCGTATCATGTTTCGCTTACTTCCGACCCCCTCCCACTAAAAACTTAAAACTAACAACTTAAAACTGAGCTCTCGTTATCCCCTCCCTATCCCCTTTATAACCCTTGATTATAGACAACAATTTGATATTGTGGCGATAGATAGATTTTCATACAAACGCTCTTTCACAACTACTTGTACTTGGCGAAAGCCAAAAAGGAGGTACCATGCGTAAGTTTTTCTTGGGAGCCCTTGTGGCTCTCACCGTGGCGTGCAGTGGAGGCGGTGACCCAACAGGTCCCGTGACTCCGGTCACTCCCCCGAGTGGAACTGATCCGATCACCCCCCCTCCGCCACCACCTCCCCCGACCCGAACTCTGGTTGCCAAGATCTATCTGCTGACGAGTATGTCAGCGTTTATCTCCGACACCACAGCTTCGATGTTGATAGTTCGAGGTGGTGCCTGGAAGGACTCAATGATTGTCCGCGGTACTGCGACGATCGCTGTCCCGATAACCACACCGGACACTGTGTCTTTCACTCTCGCGGGGAATGCTCAGTATCCCACAGTTGTTGCTACGGTCCCCAAAGCTTTTTGGGACTCGCAAAAGGATACGATTAAAATTGTTCGCATCCCCCGAAAGTGGACCATTCTCAGTGGTGTGTATGCCGGGATGACGGTTACTGCCGATCTCATACGGCCGTATCAGAAAAATCCCGCAGATGGAAACATGTTTTGGCGTCGAGCTGGAAATGACACCCTTGGGTATTGGTATCCACAACTTGGTTGGAATCTCGCGTCTTTTCCAGCAAAAATCTGGATTGACTCTGATTCTTCAATTAAGTCTTCGGGCATCACACCCAATCAATCTGACTTCAACAATTTGAAGGTTGGTATTGATAGTCTGTCGAAAATTCTCGGATGGTCGCCGTTTGCAACCTCTGTGGACTCAGGTCTCAAAGGGAGTATTCGTGCAGTCATCTGGAATGGACCAAAGAACAACGGCATCCGTTTTGATGACGTTGACAATGGTTATTTCGGGGGACTGTATCTCGCCACAAGTGATTACCGGTTCGTGTACCCAGGTGTAACGATCCACGAAATGTTCCACATTTTGGGATTTGATCACACGTGTGCATGGTCCGGGAGAACTTCACAGGGTTGTGTATGGACAAATCCTAAGGATGAGTCCTACATGGACATTGCGTACCTGGAAATTTGGTTCGGGGTCAACAACGTTCGTCGTATGACAGGAGCTCAGTACCATTTTGGTGAAAACCTCAATGGTTCACTCCTCGAGCTCGGTCGCCCTATCGACCGGATCGCATACGATAGGTATGCAACCTTCAACAAGTAGTTGCACCACAGTGCCCCGTTTGCAGAGATGCATACGGGGCACTTTTTTGTCCCAGTTATTTTTTATAAACAAACCCTAACCACAATGTAGTAGAAAACCGAAAGCGCCTTCATACCATCCAGGTATGCCGGCGCTTTTTTCTTTTTCTTTACCTACTTTGCCCACGCAAATCCACTTGGCGGTTTAACCGCCAAGTGGATTTTTCGACCTGCGGAGTCGACAAATTTCTCAAAATAAGACTAGAAATCGTAGTTCGCCGAAAGCACTCCGGGCAAATCAAAACCACCTGGCGTACGCCAGGTGGTTTTGATTTGTATTCACTATTCAACCCCCTTCTCTCTTCGATACGCGACTTTCATATTTCGTTATTCGATTTTCGTGAA
>JBKJKY010000090.1:0-13312 GCA_046597175.1 Parcubacteria group bacterium | reverse complement strand
TCCAACTCTCCAAGGTTTCCTCTCAACTGCATCATCAACGATCTCTGCTCTCACCGTAACTACCGGTACTACAACGAATGCGACGAGTACGAATTTGTTTGCGACCAATCTTACTGCAACGAACTTCTCACTATCAGGTGCAGGAAGAAGTATGCTGCTCTCAACTGACGCTTCTGGTAATGTTGTATCAACATCAACTCCACAAGTTGCTGCAATTATTGCAACTTCAACCACCGCGACGAGTACATTTGCGGGCGCTGTTGCTATCGGAACCACTACACCATTTGGTGCTGGCATGTTTACCGTCGGAACTTCGACACCATTATTCATTGTTCACAAAATAACCGGAAATGTGGGCCTTGGAACTGTGAATCCAAATCAAAAGCTCGACGTTGTCGATGCTGGAAAAGCACAAATCCGCCTTTCATCATCTGCCTCGGTGTATGGAGAACTCTATGTCGATGCAACGGGGGATCTTCAGATTTCTTCAACTGGAACGGGAGGAATAAAAAATGTCAGAATTCAAGATGGTAACCTCTGGGCATGTTCTGGTGGTTCTTGCGGGGCAACCACTCCGGTTACGAATGGTAATGTCGTGGTAGAAAATGCGGTTATTTTGGATAACAATTTCCAAATGAAACAGACATCAGCTGCAACTGTCGACATGCTTGATTCTGGCGGAAATATTATGTTGCAATTCGACGAAACACCATAAAATACGTATGGGTTTTTGTTTGAAATAACACAACCAGATTGCTATAATTACTAAACAATATGGGAAAAGACGCACCTATCATTGATACAAAAAAAAGAACCTTTCTCAAAGCACTCGCAATTGGTGGGGGGGTACTTGCTATCGGTAAGATTTTTGGCCCAAGCGTTGAAGATGTAATATTTGGCCCAACTATTACAAAGGATTTTGATCAATTTAGTGTGTCGGAAAACAAGCGCGAGCTCAAAGTTTTTTCTAAAGATGGCGAAGAAATATTTATAATGGATAACGAACGATAATATGACGATAAAAATCTCCAGGTTTAGAATGGATATGGGGAACTTGCCAATACGAGCCATCTCGACTGCGGTTTTTCAAGGTGCGACGTCTGGTACTACCACTGTCCAAGCGACAGCAGTAGCGGGAACCACCACATTAACACTTCCTGCCGCCACTGATACTGTTGCAGCTATCGCGGCAACTCAAACCCTTACTAATAAAAGAATTACGTGTAGAGTTTCTACTATTACTTCGTCTGCGAGTCCGACGCCAAACGCAGACACGGATGATATGTATACTGTAACCGCACTCGCAACTGCGCCAACCTTCGGCGCTCCTACTGGTACGCCGACTGAGGGGCAGACTTTAGTTATTAGAATCAAGGACAATGGTACTGCGCGGGTGCTTGCGTGGAACGCTATTTATCGAGCTTCAACCGATCAAGGCCTTCCGACAACCACAGTACTGTCCAAAACTATGTATTTAGGTTTTCGCTACAACAATACCGATAGTAAATGGGATATTGTTGCGGTAGTAAATGGATTCTAGTAGTAAACACATATGAATATAAAGAATAGAATTTGGAGACCAGATACCTGTACATGCATGATAACCATGCAAATGGATGCAGATACACAAACAGAGTTTGTAGCAGTTGAGCGTTTTGTAAGCCCTGAAGGTGTTGAGACAGTCGCAAGTTTTTGTCCGATGCACGAAAAGGGAGATGTGCTTCTTTCTTGCGCAGCAGCTACGGAGACGAATCAAACAAAAAATAAACTCGAAGGAATTTTTAATTCAGTAGGGCATACAACCCGCGTGCTTTCTGCCAGCGAAAAAGAAATACTTACATTGCTCGCGGTTGCAACTGGTGCAGCGAAGAGTGTCGAGAGTGCGAATATTCCAAACGAAATCCGCGCAAAAGAATATGCTTGGTCGGTAAATGAAGAGGGGAAAGTGGTGATTGATCTGAGTGGCTTCTCTCCTGAAGAGAGGGCGGAGATGCAAGCCCAAATAGACTCACAGCTTTCCGGTAAAGTAATCATACAGCACTCATGACTAAAGTAGCTTTATTCCAAGGTAAATCAAGAGCTTCAGTGGGTGCAGGAGGCACCCAAAACATTGCTGCGTTCAATACCAATATGCAGACGAATAATGACAATATCTACATCGCTCGTACAGCAGGAGTATTCAGTGGTCTGTATGTCCGTGTCATCTCAAATGATCGAGCAGCTTCGACGTATAAATTTCGAATCAATGGTGCTGATGGAACTCAAACAGTCGGTAGTATTACGGGAACGGGAGAGTTTGAGGATGCATCGGGCACTGATACGGTATCCGCAGGAGATAAAATAAATACTCGGTTAGTTGTTGGAACTGGGGGAACATCCTTTATCTTCACAGTAGGGCGTATTGTATTTACACCTACCACGGGAACTGTCCACAGAATTGGAGGAACGGACCATGATCAAGTTACGGGTGCCAGTACTCGATACTACTATCCCTTTGGGGGACGTATTGCGGTTGCGTCAACAACAGAGAGCGAAGCTTTGATGAACGTTGCAATTCCCGGAACATATAAAAATTTAGGTTTCAACGTTACTGCCAACACTCGAACTGATACGAGCACTCTTGGCATACGGTTAAATGGTGCTGACTCATCCCTCAAACAAACAGTGGCAACAACTCAGACAGGATATTTCGAAGATACCTCAAATACTGTACCCGTCACTATTGGAGACACTACTTGTATGTTTATTTTGACAGGTGCTGGTACGGGCAACTTTCGTGTCGCACAGGGATTTCAAATGGAACATGACACCCCTTCCCTTCACTTCCAAACATTTGCAGGTCAATCGGGCTCTGGGACTAGTTTCTTGATCAATGTTACGAACTACATTGCGTTCGGAGGTGCTCTTACTGGTGCAATCACTACTGAGTCAGAGATGCAAACCAAAGCGCCCTTTAGCTTCACTGCTTCAGGGCTTCAAGTGCGAGTGCCAACCAACACCATTACGAATGATGGAACATTTCGACTCCGAGTAAATGGTGCGAATGTAAACCAGACGGTACCAATTACCGGAAGTACCACAGGTTTGTTTAGAGACACCACTAATGTGGGTGATTATATTTTTGCTGGAGACCAGATCAATTACCAATTTGTAACGGGAACCGCAGGCACGAGTACGGTAGTCACAGGAGTGTCGATGCTGTGTGCTACATCAGTGGCTCGAGGGTTCATGGATTTCTAATTCCTTCATTTAGCAACAGCAATCTTTGAGGGTTGTAACGCGGTTGGGGGGTAGTTATTTACGAGTTTCATAAGCAGATAATTTGATATACTACAGATATGTTACAAAAAGTCCTTACATTTATAAAATACAATAACCTTACTGCTATAATCATTTCAGTGATTTTTGGTGGAGTGGGTGTTACGTTCGCTGCAAGCCCAGCGGTTGCTGACAGTGTGTATTCTAGTTCCCAAAGTATTACCTCCATCGATAACAGCGTAATCCTCGCTACGAATTTTGGAACATTTGATTTTGCGCTCAAGATTAATTCTGTTACTGAAGATTCGGAAAATTACTATGCAGTGTACAGTTACAAAACAATAAAGATTGAAGAGGGAGCATGGGTTCGTTCAAGCGTCACTAAAACATTTCAGATGGCAAAATCTGCACTCGCTGGAAAAGATTTCGGTCTGTATCTCGGGGGCCAATTATCAGACAATATGAAGGCAGAATTAGAATACCTAAAGAGGGTTCAATCCATTGAAAGAGGTAAAGGGGTGTCACAAAAAGTAATAACCACAGAATACCGAGGTCTTGTTGGAAAGATGATTGATCCAGATAGAAAAATTGTGGCAGGCTATACACCAGTTATTCCTGATGTGGTTGCAACATCGAGTCAAAGTTTGGCTAGTGTTGTCACATCTCAACAAAGCATTACACAACCAGCATCAGATTCTAATATTACCCAGTTACCACCAGGGCCGTCACTTGTTATCAATGAAGGTGAAATTAAAAGATTGGTAGATTTCTATCTCAGCCAGCATCCGAGGACTCAGTTGGAGTCTAATCTGGTTAATTCTGTGGGTGAAACTCAGGAGGGGGGAGGCTCAGAACCAGAGACACCAAAAGACAACGCCCCAGCTACAACAACTCCATCCGTCGAGGATCAAAAAAGTAATACACCTGCAACGAGCACCCAACCCGTTGAGACTCCAAAAGAGACAGGCTCGACTAGCCCTAGCACTCTAGGTGAACAAACCTCAGTGAAAAATTCAGAACCAGTAACAGTACCTACCACCGAAGTTCCACCAACAACAAATTAAAATTAGAGCACAATACAGCAAGTTCTATGTATTTTCTGTACTTATACTTTGCTCAGCAAGCTTACTATGCAAGAATCTACTCAAATGTCAGAAAAAGAATCTACATTGGAATACGAAGATACTCCCGTTGTTGCATTACACAGAGTAAAAAAGATTTTCTCTGCGCTCTGTCTCACCGTAGTGTTGCTCTCTATTCTTTGTATCTTCCTGTTTGTGGCAGCACACAAAAAAAATAAAAAAATTGGAATGGATGTATATGGAGAAACGGTTGTTGTTGATGTGAAAACCCATGATGAAGTGCTCTCTGCTATTTCGAAGCTTATGGTACTTCCGAACGAAGAATCTACATTTACCGTACTCACTGATCCTGAATTTCTAAAAAAACAACCATTTTTTGCAAATGCTGAAGTAGGGGATATTGTGCTTGTATACTCCAATTCAAAGCGAGCGATCCTCTATAGTCCTCAGAAAAATAAAATTGTCGAAGTGGGAACCGCAACCTTAACTCCCGAGCCAGCTACCGGCGCTCCCCTGGGAAATTAATTGCTTGAAAAATACCTCAGGCTGTGGTATAATTCTATTTCCCTTGAACCGGGTAATTGCTCTAGGAAAACTCTCTAGGGAGGAAAGTCCGAACACGCCCTTCGTAAGAAGGAGGATGGTAGTGGGTAATTCCCACCGAGAAGTTGAGATTCTTACTACTGCTTGCAATAGTGAGAATCGAAGTCTCTGAGGTGCGAACAGTGACGCTTAAACCGAAATGGTGAGAGCACCCAAATTTTTTTGGGTGAACCCCGGTAGTAATGCTGGGGGTGAAACGGCTAAATCCTTACTTGCGTGCAAGGCCGTACTGATGACTACAATCATCTTTGTGCCGCTCGAGCTTCACTGTAAAGTGAGGCCCAGATAAATGATTACCGGTCTCTTTTGGAGTAATATAAGAGATACAGAATTCGGCTTACAGGTTCAAGGTATATCCATAGAAAAAACCCGCCTAAAGCGGGTTTTTTCTATGAAAATAGATATATTTCTAGCCATATAATAATGAACACCTTTGTTTGATATAGGAGAAGCGTTCGGGTATGATTAACTGACAAATTATTCATTAGTTCATTTTATTGTATGGAGGAAACAAACCAATGGGGAAGTGAAGTGAGAGCTGTCAGTGTGATTCAGAAAGGAGCATTTGCTATTTTATGCGCGGGGGTGAGTTTGCTTGCGGTTTTCTTTGTGCCAAACCTTTCGGTCTCACCGATTGTTAGTAAAACCCTGCTCATTTGCGTATCGGTTCTCGTCGGTCTCATTGCATATATTATCTCGGTTATTCAAGAAGGTAGGTTTTTCATGCCTCGCAACCTTCTGGCACTTTCTGTAACTCTCCTGCCTCTCGCATTCATCGCTTCAGCTGTGCGTAATGGATCTGGAGTGATGGCATACTTTGGGTATGGATTTGAGATAAGTACAGTTTCATCAATTGTAGTTCTCACCCTCCTCCTCCTTCTCACTGGTCAGTTGGCGCGAAGCACCAAAAGAATCATCACCGTGTATCTTGGACTCTGCGTCTCTTTCCTCCTTGTTTCACTGTTTGAAATAATTCATATCGCAACCGTGGGCAAGACACTAAGTTTTGGTCTATTTCCACTTACAACCTCTAATCTCATTGGAAATTGGAACGATCTCGGAATCTTCTTTGCGGTGTTTTCTCTTCTTACACTCGTCTCTCTTGAAATGTTTTCTGTAAAGAAAACTTTCCGTGTCGCTCTCATCTGTGCGTTCGTTCTTTCACTCGTGTTCCTTTGCGTTGTAAACTTCTCCACTCTATGGATAGTGCTTGCCGTGTTTTCTGCAATGTTTTTCTTGTATTTGTATTCCTTCGAAACTTCTTCAGCTGGACTGCTACAGAGTGACAATATGCCGGTTGATATCCCAAAACGAAAAGTCTCTCTCTATGCGCTCACTCTACTAATTTTCAGTATTATATTTATTTTATTTGGCCAGGGGATTGGAAACACTATTACTGCGAAACTCCAAACAGTAAATGTTGAAGTGAGACCGTCTTGGATGACGACCTATACAGTCATTAAGAGCAGTCTTAAGGATAATCCAATTTTTGGTACCGCTCCAAATACATTTGGGCTTGACTGGTTGCGTCATAAGCCAGTTGGTGTCAATGAAAGTATTTTCTGGAATACCGATTTTACTTTTGGTATTGGTCTTATCCCAACACTCTTTGCTACCACAGGAATTCTTGGGATACTCTCTTGGCTCTTTTTCTTCGCAATGTTTGTATGGAATGGTATACGATCACTTTTTGCTTTTGGAAAAGATCCTCACACCCGATTTGCACTAGTATCCTCCTTCTTTGTAAGTCTGTTTTTGTGGGTAATGGCTATTGTATACGTACCAAGCATTGTTACGCTCGCTTTCACCTTCTTCTTTACTGGAATCTTCTGCGCAAGTCTCTATCAGGCGAGAATCATTCGTGAAAAAGAAATTGTATTCTCTCACCATCCAAAACTTTCTTTTGTTATGGTGTTACTCCTCATCACACTTATTATTGGCTCAATCACACTCCTGTATGTGATTGTTCAGAAAAATCTTTCACAGGTTTACTTCCAAAGTAGTGTGCTCTCGTACCAAAAAGATGGTGATCTTCTCAAAGCAGAACAGGGTATTGGAAAAGCAATTGCGATCGAAGGATATGACACGTATTACCGTGGTCTCTCAGAGCTCAACCTGATTCGTGTCGACGCACTTCTCAATCGAGCAAATGTGCCTCAAAAAGAACTCCAAGATGGATTCCAAGTGTATATTGCAAACAGCATCCAGAATGCGCAAAAGGCTGTAGAGGTAAATAGTGCCAATTACCAAAATTACCTTGCACTTGGTCAGGTCTATAGCGCACTCGTTCCAAAACCGTTTGAAATCCCTGGTGCATATGAAAACGCACAGGCAACGTTTGAAAAGGCACTTTCGGTGAACCCTCATAATCCAACCATATTACTCCAGCTTGCCAGGTTGCAGATTGCAAAGGGTGATCTGAAGTCAGCTCGAGATTTTGTGAATCGCTCTATTGCAGAAAAACAGAATTACGCCGATGCACATTTCTTGCTCGCTCAGATTGAGGTTACTGAAGGGAAGTTGCAAAAGGCAATCGATTCTCTCCAAACAACAATCGTTCTCACTCCAAGTAATCCAGGACTTTTGTTCCAGCTCGGACTTTTGAAGTACAACAATAAAGACTTTGTAGGTAGTAGCGAGGCTTTTGAGAAATCAATCGCACTCGTCCCTGAGTATTCAAATGCGAAGTACTTCCTTGGACTATCGTATGCTGAACTAGGAAAAAACGCAGATGCAATCACACAGTTTCAGCAACTCGTTACTACTAATCCGGACAACGTTGAAGTAAAACTTATTCTTGAAAATTTGACTGCAGGGCGTGGGCCGTTTACGAACGCAAAAGATCCAATTACCTCAAAACCTGAAAAGAGAAAAGAGTTACCTCTTAAACAAACAAATTAGTAAGGAGAGAAATCTTTAGAGTTTGATTTACTATGGTATCTGCAATCCTAAAAATACTGCATCGAGAAACAAACGGCCTTCATCAGGCCGCGTTTCTCTTAGGCGTATTTGCATTTGCTTCTCAAATCCTCGCACTCCTTCGGGACAAGCTGCTCGCATATACATTCGGAGCGGGAAGTCAACTCGATCTCTATTACGCTGCGTTTCGTATTCCTGATTTTCTGTTCGTCACTGTAGGGTCGCTGGTATCACTTTCCGTCCTTATACCATTTCTTATGGCAGAGTTTGAAAAAGGGGAGGAACATACGCAGAAATTTGTTGATAGTATTTTTACACTATTTACTGTTAGTATCTGCTTTCTTGGTGTTCTCGCATTCGTCTTCTCTTCATTTTTGATTAGCCACGTATTTCCTGGATTCACTGCCAGCCAACATGCAAGCGTCCTTAGTATCATGAGGATTCTACTCCTTTCACCAATTTTGCTTGGCATATCAAACCTTTTTGGAAGCTTAACTCAGTCAAAAAATAGATTTTTTGTGTATTCAATGAGTCCACTTGTATACAACATCGGCATTATTGTTGGTATTGTACTCCTTTATCCACGGTTTGGGATTGTAGGACTTGCGTATGGAGTGGTTCTTGGTGCGTTTCTACACCTCACCATTCAATTGCCTACAGTTCTCCACTTAGGCCTTCTTCCGCGTATTACACTAAAACCTAACTTTGCGTATGTAAAAAAAGTCATTCTCCTCTCGTTTCCACGTACTATTACACTGTCGGCGTCACACATCGCAATTTTTTTCCTACTTTCTCTTGCGTCACTCATGAATGCTGGATCGATTTCTATCTTCTCCCTCGCGTTTAATTTGCAGTCCGTACCACTCTCAATTTTTGGGGTGAGCTACTCAATGGCAGCATTCCCAACGCTTGCGCGCCTCTCTGCAAAAGGAGACAAAGACACATTTTTAACTCACTTCATTTCATCCGGTCAGCAAATCTTGTTCTGGGTAATTCCGTCGAGTGTCCTGTTTATTGTCCTCCGCGCACATATTGTTCGAATCGTTCTTGGAGCGGGTCAGTTTGATTGGTCTGCTACACGCCTCACCGCTGCAGTACTTGCACTTTTTTGTGTATCGCTTGTACTCCAGTCACTCGCACTTCTTTTTGTGCGAGGTTTGTATGCACTCGGGTCAACAGGAAAACCTTTTTATATCACGGTAACATCGAGTGCTATCATGGTCCTCCTTTCGTATTGGTTTACGAATCTATTTAATTCAGTCCCTGTATTTCGATATTTTATGGAGTCGTTACTGAAGATCTCTGATATTCCAGGAACTTCGGTCACCATGCTTGCCCTCGGCTTTACCGTTGGAAGTGTCATCGAAGGAGTGTGGATTTGGGTATTATTTCGTAAGGTGTGCAAAGGATTCTCAGTGCCACTTCTTGCGTCACTCTTTCGCATCTCCTCTGCTTCTATCGTGATGGGTTTCATTACATTTTTGTCACTGCGCTTTTTCAGTCCAATTTTTGGTCTCGATACATTTTATGGAGTATTTATGCAAGCAACAATCTCTGCACTTTGTGGGACTCTGATTGGAGTCGGTACACTGATGCTTCTTAAGAGCCCCGAACTCTATGATGCAACACACTCACTCAAGCAGAAGTTTTGGAAGACAAAAATTGTATCACCAGATAGCGAACTCGTGTAATCAGGCTCTAATGCGCATCCTTTCTTTATCAGAGCTATTTCGGTAGAATGACCCGGCATGAAAAATATCCGTAATTTCTCTATTATTGCCCACATTGACCATGGCAAGTCGACTCTTGCCGACCGTATGCTTGAAATTACACATACGGTAGAGACACGCAAAATGCGTGAGCAGGTGCTTGACTCTATGGAGCTTGAACGTGAACGAGGCATCACTATTAAGATGCAACCTGTTCGTATGGACTATTCGCAAGGAGGGGATTCCTACATTTTGAATCTCATTGATACACCTGGTCATATTGATTTTTCCTACGAAGTATCAAGAGCGCTGAAAGCTGTAGAAGGTTCCATCCTTCTTGTCGACAGCACTCAAGGGGTTCAAGCTCAAACACTCACAACTCTTGGGATGGCTCGCGAAGCGGGACTTGTTATTATTCCGGTTGTATCAAAGGTGGATTCACCACTTGCCAGAGTACATGAGGTAAAGGCAGAGGTGGCGAAGCTTCTCGACGTTTCCATAGATAGTATTCTTGAAGTATCAGGAAAAACAGGAGTCGGAGTAGAGGCGCTTCTCGAGCAGGTGATTGCACTTGTTCCGCCACCAGTTTCAGACGGTGATACCAATGAGTTTCGCGGACTGGTGTTCGATTTTAAGTACTCAAATCACAAAGGAGTAATTGTGTTCGTACGGGTTATGAATGGAAAAGTTTCCAAAGCGCAAAATTTACTATTTAAAGCTTCGAATCAACGCTTCGCTCCAATGGAGGTTGGAACATTTTCCCCTGAAGAAACCGCAAGTGAGGAACTCCGAGCTGGCGAAATTGGATATTTGGTAACTGGTATTAAGGAGCCCGGCATTGCATCGGTTGGAGACACAATTGGTTTTTTTGGTGGAAAGCTCGAGGCGCTTCCTGGATACATGAGCCCGCGGCCAGTTGTTTGGGCGTCTCTCTATCCTGAAAGTCAGGATAACTTTCCTGATCTCAAGCTCGCCCTCTCGAGACTCAAACTCTCTGACTCATCGTTTACCTACGAAGAAGAGACATCAGGCGCGCTTGGAAGAGGATATCGATGTGGATGCCTCGGTATGCTTCACCTCGAAATTGTGACAGAAAGGCTCAAGCGTGAGTTTAATCTTTCTCTCATTATCACAACACCAAGTATCACATATGAAGTTCTCACAAAAGGAGGGAAGAGGGTTGTTGTGTATTCCGCGGTGCATTTTCCTGAAGATGGCGATATTGCTGAAGTGTTTGAGCCGTGGGTGCTGGCGACAATTATTACCCCGTCAGACTATGTGAGCCCCCTCATGCAAATTTTGTACGATCATGAATCTCAGATAGTCGATACAGAAAGTTTTGGTGACAATCGAACGCGACTTACCCTCGAGATGCCACTGCGTGAGCTGATGCGCAACTTTTTTGATCAAGTAAAAAGTGTATCGTCTGGATACGCGTCGATGTCGTATGAGGTGACTGCACTCCGCTCTGCTGATGTGGTTCGTCTTGATCTTCTTGTTGCGGATGAAGTAGTTCCCGCATTTTCTCGTATTGTGGCACGCAGGTTAGTAGAGATCGAAGCTGAATCTGCGGTAGAAAAATTATTTACAGTGCTTCCGCGACAAATGTTCGTGACAAAGATTCAAGGTAAGGCACTTGGAAGGATTATTTCATCTCGTACCCTCTCGGCAATGAAAAAAGATGTAACTCAACATATGTATGGGGGGGATATTACTCGAAAAATGAAACTCCGGGAAAAGCAAAAGAAAGGAAAGAAAAAAATGAAAGCACTCGGGACTGTAGATATCCCGCATGATGTATTCATGAAGATGATGAAGTCTGATTAGATCCCAAAAAAGACGGGAGCGTAGAGGAGTACCATGCTGAGGATGATGAATACGCAGATGATTGACCAAATGAATTGAACGCGTTTTTTGTGTTTTTGATTGAAAAGCATTGGACGTATGTTTCTTGTATAATGGTCTTTACAGTAGCGTATCTATGTATAATTTTCAACAAAGAAAAAAAACGAGAAAGATGCTTACTTCACGGTGGGCTTTCGTTGTCCTTGCTGTGGTAACCATTTTGTTGCTGAAGGGTGCTTGGGGTGTGCACCTCAAAATGAAAGAAAGCCAAGACTCTCTTGTGAAGGTTCATCAAAGTTTGCAGGTCGCACAAAAGAGAGAAACTGAGTTAACTACTTCAATTGATACGTTAAAAACTCCGGAAGGAATTGAAAGAGAGATTCGAAGTAAGTTTAATGTTGCAAAGAGTGGGGAAGAGGTGATCATGGTTGTTGATACTACACAAAATGAAAGTAGTACAGATGATACTGGAACCCCACTTGGTAGGGTACTTGGCTCTTGGTTCTTTTTCTTATTTAAATAAGTTGATTCAGTTTTAGAGTGCGTGGTATACTAATTGTCTTATCAATTTACATGTTAAGTGAAATGAAAAAAACCGTAATGTATTCGACTCCAACTTGCACATACTGCAATGCGGCGAAAGATTTTTTTACACAGCATAATGTGGCATTTGAAGTGTTTGACGTTGCTTCCGACACTGCAAAGCGAGCAGAGATGATTGAAAAAAGTGGACAGATGGGTGTCCCTGTTATCATCGTTGATGATGAGATAGTTGTAGGCTTCGACAAAGCAAGACTTTCTGAACTTCTCGGAATTGTCTCCTAAACAAAAAACCACCAAAAGGGTGGTTTTTTGTTTATGAATTCCGTACTATATTGAAATCTACGCTCTTGTAGTTAAATGGATATAACTGCCCCGTCCTAAGGGGTAATTGTAGGTTCGATTCCTGCCAAGAGCACATTTTGCGGAGCAAAATGCTCTTTCAAACATATGGGATATGTTTGAGCAGGAATCGAAAACCTTTTGAGCCCAAAATTAAGCCCACGAAAATTTTAGCCAAAAGGTGTACCGTCCATGTAATGGAAGATTCCTACCAAGATCACAACAGATACTAATTCCATAAAACTGATAAATACCTTGCGCTTATTTGTCCGCTACAAATCCTGAGTGCACACCCTCTTGTGGATTGCCTAGAATGTTCTTAGTAATTTTCCTATATAATAGAGAAAATCTAATGAAAAAAACAGCGACTTTTGTATTCCTTCTTGCGATCTTTTTTACTG
This sequence comes from Parcubacteria group bacterium, assembly GCA_046597175.1. Classification (GTDB taxonomy): domain Bacteria; phylum Patescibacteriota; class Minisyncoccia; order Phycocordibacterales; family Zambryskibacteraceae; genus CAYLHJ01. Next base: position 613 of record JBKJKY010000090.1, on the reverse strand, counting down.
GATTTTCTCTTGTATCAAAGACAAACATATATAAAAAAGTGGCAGAGGACCAAAGCTACTCATTCGCCCAACCAATCTCTGCCTATGACCGAGCAGGCAACAGTTCATCGCAGTCTACCATTCGTACATTCAAGGTAGATGGCAGTGTCACCACCCCTGTAGTTACTCCAACCAATACCACCACTCCAACCTACTCCTTCACCAAGAACCTCTTCTACGGACAAGAGAACTCTGATGTCCTCTCGCTCCAAATCAAACTGAAGTCCCTTGGATACTTCTCCGCTTCCGTTACTCCAAATGGATACTTCGGACGTCAGACATTAACTGCAGTCATTAAGTACCAACGTGCTATGGGTATTTCAACTACTGGATATGTAGGACCACTGACGAGGGGGAGGTTGAATCAGTAATTAAGGAATCTAATTTTTTTTATTGTATAATTATCATCATGAAATTTAATGGAAAACTTTTACTGAGCTCTTTATTTATTCTCTCTTTCACCTTCCTCTCATACCCCTCTCCCGCATCCCACCGAGTCTTCGAATCCATCACTGCAACTCTCCATTCTGTAAAGAATCTCGCCCAAGTCTCATCTGATACTTTCCCTCCATCA
>JBKJKY010000072.1:0-2509 GCA_046597175.1 Parcubacteria group bacterium | reverse complement strand
GGCTAAATTTGTTGCGTATGCAGTACAACTATAGGCTGGCTGAGCGTTTCAACTGGTACGAGTCAACTCGTTGCCCTGTTAATTCATGCTCACTCGTATCATGCAGTATCGCTCCCATAGTTGAACAGCCTGATTATTACTGGCAAAAGCGAGATTTACTCAATACTAAAAAGCTATTCCCTGAGTACAAAGATATTCATTCTCAAGTGCTTCAGGATTGTATCGGTAGAGTTAAGAAAGCTTTTGATCGATATATCAGTGCCGACAAATCTGGCAAGCGCTCTGGTAAGCCAAGATTTAAAGGTCGTGGCAGATATCATAGTTTTACCTATACTCAGATGTCGCAGGATTGCATCAAGGGTAATCGCATCACTCTCTCGAAGATTGGTGAAGTCAAAATAATTTTGCATCGTCCTATCCCTGACGGCTTTAAAATCAAGACCGCTCAGATTATCAAAAATGCTGATGGTTGGTATATTGTCCTATCTTTGCAAGATGTAACCGTACCAACTATTAGCACTGACATCAATCTTGATAATGCTGTCGGTATTGACATGGGGCTGAAGGATTTCTGTAAGGAATCAGGTAAGAAGTTGACAAAAGAGTAAAAGTGTTTAGAGTAAAGGGATGAAAGAGCCCCCGCAATATGAACGAGAAGCCCTAGAAAACATGCCAGTGGGAGAACTGGTAGCAGTAATCATGCGTCAACAAGAATGGGCGGAGCAAATATACGAAGAAATAGAAAGGCTAAAAGCGTTGAATAACAGGAGTAGCAAAGACTCATCAAAACCGCCATCGAGTGACCTATTAAAACGTTCAGAAAAGAGAGACGAAGAAAAGGAAGAAGAAGAGAGCAAGAAAAAAGCAGGGGGACAAATCGGACATAAAGGAAAAACGAGAAAAGGATTCAATCGAGTAGACCGCATGGAGACAGTCTCGCCCGAAGGATGTCCAGATTGCGGAGGAGCATCATGGACAGAGGTCGGAATCAGCATCAGACAAACAGCAAGAATGGTAAAGCAACCAATTGAAATCGTTGAATATCAACAGCAGGAATGTCAATGTAACCACTGTGGGGCAGTGGTGTGGGGAGAATTACCTAAAGAAGTGATAGGGGAACAAGACCTAGAAGCAAGCCTGCAAGGAATGTTGGTATGGTTAGGCAACTATGGACATATGAGCTATGAAAAACAGCAAGAATGGCTGAAAGAGATGGGACTAGGTGAAATCGGACTAGGAACCATCGCCGCTACCAATGAGCGAGTAGCCGACCGTATTAAAGCAAAAGTAGAAGAGCTAGCAGATTGGATTAAAGACCAACCCCAAGTGCAAGTCGATGAAACACCATGGCTGGTCAAAGGTGTAAAAGAATGGCTATGGTCATTCAGTGGTGAAGGTTATGCCCTATATCGTGGAGCCGATACTCGCAGTCGTGCCGAACTAGAGTCAGTGTTGGGAGAAAGCTATGACGGCGTATTGTGTACTGACGACTATAGTGTGTACAACGGTTACGCTGTTGATCGACAACAGAAATGTTTGGCTCACCTAAGACGACACTTTAAAGCACTACTTAAATTAACCCTTAAATCGCAACAAGAAATTGGCAAGGTATTTATCAAACTCATTGATGAAGCCTTTGAACATCATGCTACTTGGCGAAAAAATCATGATGACCGATCTTATTTTGCTTGGGCTACTGATTTTAAGCTTCGCCTCAACCAAGCCATTTCCCATTGGTTTCCCAAGGTTGGTTATGCCGCAGGGCTTTTGTTAAACTCACTCAAGAAAAAAGCGGCTCAGTGGTGGTATTTCCTTGATGATCCTCTTGTCCCTCCTGACAATAATCGTGCCGAGCGTAATCTCAGACTTGCTGTTACCAAACGCAAAGTTTCTGGCGGCTCTCGTTCTATGAATGGTTTACACAATACTGCTGCTTTACTAACGGTCATTCAAACTTGTAAAGCTCAAGGTAAATCTGTCATCGACTTTTTCCGTGAAGCTTTAATTGATCCTTCTTCCATCTCTCTCATCCCCTTTCTTACCTGAATCCTTACATTATAGCTACAGTGAAGACCTAATCAAAAATAATGATAATCGCTGGGTTCATCGTCCAAAAATTGATTGGGAAAAAGCTGAATTACGCAAAAAACAAGGCACTGTGGAATACACGATCTTCAATGCCATGAAAAAAATGATTGCCATTCGCAAAGAAATTTCTGCATTTGCCGACTTTAACAATCGCGAACTGCTCCAAATTGATAATCCACATCTGCTATGTTTTATGCGTTTCGATCCACAACGTCCATCACAAAAAGTACTAGCGATCGCAAATTTTGATGCAAATCCACAGTATCTGGACTTAGAGGCGATCGGTAATGCTGGCTTCAGTGTCTGTAGTCAATTTGTCGATTTATATAGCGGAAAAGCACCTTCACAACATGATGGACGCATTGTTTTACATGGCTATCAGTTTTACTGGTTGACAGATAAATAACCAAGGTTATGAAAA
>JBKJKY010000058.1:0-7417 GCA_046597175.1 Parcubacteria group bacterium | reverse complement strand
AACCGAAAACGCCAGTCGATAAAATTCCACATTTCCATGTGGAATTTTTTGCACCAATATTAGTAATAAGTATAAAAATATGAAAAAACGAATAGTCTATTTTCTCGTTTTGTTCTTCGGAGGGTCACTTTTAACGTACGGTTTCTTTGCAAGTTTTCTGTTTAATGTTGACCAAGTGCATGTAAACCTGGCGACCTTCCAAAGTACCACTACTCCGCTTACAATCTCTTTCGATTATTTCTATGGAGCAAGCAGTGGTCCTGCATCCTATAGAATTGTACGGCGCCAGCCCTGTGACAGTTACGATGCCAATGGTAACTGTGTTTCAGCAACACCCGATCTTTGTCCGTACCTCTCACTTCAGCCGGTGGTTTCCGGACCAAAGAAATCTGGTTTTCAATTCAATCCACCGTTTTGGTGGCTGGAAAAAGCTGTGGGAGAATTCGACGTTCCCAATACAACAAGCGATGATTGGACGCTGGCAATAGAATCGCCATGCTTTGTGGGTGAGTGTCCTGTTGATTACGATCACTATCTATATGGTGATCCACTTCCACAAAATCTCAATGGCGAAACATTTCAGTGTACTTTGGTGAGCGAATCAAATGATCCGCCACAGCTCGTCAAACACATTGGAGTAAAGCAAGCATTCGCAGCTACATCATCACTGACAATTTTGGTCTCAGCTACCTTTACCGGCGGAGCTGCGATACTACCTCAAGCTTGTTGCTCAAATGTTGCATTCATCCCCGGTCTTGAAGCAAGTCGGCTCGCTACCAAGGCTTCTGGCTCAGAAAATATTTTATGGGAGCCAAATCGAAATGCCGATGTACGCAAACTATACTTAGACACAACAGGCAAAAGTATCGACCAGGGTGTGTACTCGAAGGGGATTATCGATAGTCTCCGCATCGGTGGGGCGAATATCTATCAGAGTTTTATAAGTGATATGGATGCTCTTGTTTCTGGGGGAACAATACAAGCATGGAAACCGCTCGCGTACGACTGGAGGTTGTCTCTTTCAGATATTGTAGATAACGGTACACTGCAGGCTGATGGAAGCGTAGAAAGTATGGTTACAGAGGTCGAACAACTTGCATCGAGTTCGAAAACAGGAAAGGTAACGATTGTCACTCATAGTAATGGCGGGTTGGTAGGCAAAGTTCTTATACAAAGGCTCGAAGCAAAAGGTGAAGCGGGACTTATTGATAAGCTCATCACGGTCGCAGCTCCTCAGTTAGGTACCCCTCGGGCAATTCCTGATATGCTCCATGGAACAAACTTCGTCCATGGTTTGATAATGTCGAACAATACTTCCCGCGGACTGTCTCTCAATATGCCAGGAGCCTATCAGCTCCTTCCATCGAGGGAATACTTCAATACAGTTGCTTCGCCGGTCATAACATTCAACCAATCGCTCCAAGGGTTCAATAACTTCATCGCACAGTTTGGAAATCAGATCACTGATTATGCAACTCTGAAGCGGTTCATTCTCGATACCACAAGTAATAGAACAACGAACCCTGATGATACACTTGATAAAATTCTCACGCTCAATCCCACACTCATTCGAAATGCTGATACTCTCCACAGCACTATCGATAGTTATGTAATTCCATCCAATATTGTTGTAAGTCAGATTGCCGGGTGGGGAGTAGACACCATTTCTGGTATCGAATATTACAAAAAACCCACTTCAGTATGTGTAGGGTTGAATTGTGTTGGCGGTGCTATGCTTGATTACAAACCGTTGTTTGTCGAGGATGGTGACAAAACAGTTGTAACTGAGAGTGCAACAAAAATTAATGCTGATACATATTACTTAAATTTAGATCAATCAAATAAATTAGGAACAGTAAAAATTGTCCATGATAATATACTCGAGAATCAATCTATAAAAAGTTTAATAAGTAATCTTTTGCAGGATAGTACTACCACACCTCAGTTTATAACAACAGCTAAACCACCTCATGACCCAAATAGTGTGAAGTACCGTATTTCGGTCCACTCGCCAGTTTCTATTGATTTGTATGATACAGCTGGTCGGCATACTGGTTTGATTTCAAATAGTAATCTTAATTCAGATATACGGCGTTATGAGGAACAAATTCCGAATAGTTATTACATTGAGGTAGGTGACGGTAAGTATTCAGGTTTTGGGGGAGTGCAACCCACTGTCGTGAAACTAGTAGGAACAGGGGTTGGAACATTTACCTTAAACATTGAACAATTGAAGGGTGGGGTAGTGGTAAAAAGGAGCTCATACTCTGATATTCCCGTAACCCTTGGTACTAAAGCGCAAATAACTATAGGTCAAGTGGCGAGTATGGGACTTAGTGTTGACTACAATGGAGATGGGGTACAAGATTCTGTTCTTGGACCAGAACAGAAGTTTGTTGCAAAGAGTTATCACACTGCTCTCAGATCTATTGTGATAAAGATGGAGGCTAAAGAAGTATCAAAAAAGAATGTCATCACTAAAATTGATGCTACAATTAAAATGATAGAAGCCGGAATGATTAAAGACCCTGAGCAGAGAATTCGTGAGTATCTCAGTTCGCTTGAAGGTGCCTCAACTACGAAGTTTGATTTAGAAATCATTGCGCGTTTCATAGATTATGTATCAAAATTTCAGTTTGATAAACGATAAATATTATGAATTATAGAAAAAAAGTTAGTATATATATAGCAGCTACATTCTTGATAATGATTTTGTTTGGTGCTCTTTCTTACCAAAATTATTTCGGAATTTGTAGTACTAGTGATTGTGGGACCGGTTTTAGGGATTCGGTTGGTTTGCCGATGTTGTATGTTCTTAGCTCAGTCCAGATTATTTTTTTTGTACTTCTTCTTTTAAGAAGAGAAATCTTTGAGTTCTGTTTTAAAATTCTCAGCGCATTAACAGCAGTCTATATAGCCTTTGTTTTCTCCTTGCCCGTTAGTAGCTGTTCGTTTGGGCTTTGTTTTGATCGTTGGTTTGGTTCAAAGATTGCAAGTATTTTTTTTATTGCGACTTCTCTGCTAATCATTATTTTAAAATACATAATGATTTGGTATAAAAACCGGAAAGGTAATCAGGTGGCTAAGTAATTAAAACCGTGTCGACCTGCCAGGTCGACACGGTTTGCAATGGGAGCTCAGGGGTGAGTATTGCAGGGGGGGCGATGCCATATCTGAACACCACCCCCCGATCTACGCCATGGCGTAGATGGGTGATAGAGACCGTATGATTGACACCTGTGGGTGTATTCTGCAGTATGAAAGTAGATAGATGTGCTCATTTAAAACTTAGACTGGAGTTATTATGCCAATAACCTCACGAAAGGTTGGTTTCCCAAAAAAGAAATCAAGGTCAATGGGGAAAAAAAGAGATGACGAAAAAGGTGTATCCGCTGACCTCTTTGATATGTACCTTCGAGATATACGAGGGTATCCTCCACTCAGTAAAGAGGAAGAAACAGAACTCGCAATTCGAATACAAGAAGGGGATGAGATAGCTCGGGAGAAGCTTATCAATCACAACCTCCGCTTTGTAGTATCAGTTGCAAAAAAGCACCTAAATCGAGGACTCCCAATTACTGATTTGGTCGCGGAAGGTAACAGTGGGTTAATCATTGCTGCTGATAAATTTGATCCCAGCAAAGGAATCAAGTTTATCAGCTATGCGGTGTGGTGGATCAGGCAAAGTATTCTCATGGCCATCTATCACTCAAAGGAGATTCGGGAGCCACAAAATGTGGCAGCTCGGAGAATCAAGATTCGTATGTTTGTTGATGCGTATACCATTCGGTATGGAGATCATCCGAGTAGTGAGCAAATAGCGAGAAGTTTTGAGATCGAGGTTGATCAGGTTGAGTTCTATCTTACGGGTGGGATGCTGAGTTTTGATGATACTATTTCAAATCAAAATGACAGCAAGCATACTCTCCATGATCTTGTCCCCGATGAGGGAGAAACTCCTGACGAAAGGATTTCAAACTCACAGGAAGTTGAGTGGATCCTGCAGACTCTCAATCAGCTTGTTGAAACAAAATCCATTACCCCGCGAAACAGAAAAGTTTTCTTGATTCGCCGTGGATTTGAGGATGTCGATGGCCACCCAGTCCTCGTCAGTTATGAGGGCCCAACTCTTGAGGAGATTGGGAAAAATATGGGTGTCACAAGAGAAAGAATTCGGCAAATCTATGAAAAAACTGTGAGCCGGCTGCGGCGTGCTTTGGAGGATCAAATGGGCAGGCCGGAAATAAGGCGACTTTTGTGATTTCGATTGTGTATGAATAAACCGTGTTTGCCATGTGGCAAACACGGTTTCTTGTAATCAAGGAAAAGGAATCAGACGGCTAAGTAATTCAAGCCGTGTCGACCTGCCAGGTCGACACGGCTTGAATATAAAGCGCAGGGTGAGTATCGCAACGGGTAATTGAACTTTCAATCTACGCCATGGCGTTGATGAGAAATGGCAACCTCGTGATTGACACACACTATCCTATTTTGCAGTATGAACGAAGACCATTGTCCTTTCACTTGTAACGTAGGGAGTCTCTTGTGACAGCAGATCATCGGAGCCCGCTTGGGGAGCTCATTGAGAAATCTAAGGAGTATCCGCCACTTAGCTTCGATGATGAGCGGAAGCTCATTGCACTCATCCAAGAAGGAGATGACGAAGCTCGTGAGCTCATTGTGCTCCACAATGTCGGCTTTGTTGTTTGGTATGCAAAGAAGTTTCTCGACAGGGGAGTTGCTCTCATCGATCTCGTTCATGAGGGTGTGCTTGGAGTATACGAAGCAGTAGACGATTTTGATCTGAGTTACGAAGTGAGGTTCACTACCTATGCAGCGTCCAAAATCCGTCGGAGTATTCTCGGGGCAGTTTTTAGCAAAGAGCTCATCCGGAAGCCGTTTAATGTTTCGATTCTGCAGAACGAGATACGGAAATTTCGCTCGTACTACCTTACCAAGAACCACTCCGAACCGTCTCCTGAGATTGTTGCCCAGAAGTTTCGTATCAAGATTGAATCTGCCGAAATCTTGATGGGTGGAACTGTGTTCAGTTTGGAAAAGAAATATGCATTTGATGATAATTCCAACTGGTCACTTGCAAATGTACTTCATGATGGTGCTGAGAGTGTGGGTGACAAAGTCGAAAGAGATGACCTGGTCGATTTAATCTTCCTGTTTATCGACAAGCTCGTGCGAGATAAAGTCATTTCACCCCGACATCGCCACGCGTACCTCCTTCGGTTTGGGTTTACGGAAACGGGTGAATTCCTAGAGGGAAAATCACTTGAGTTTTCTGAGATTGGAGCATTGTTTGGGGTGAGTCGCCAGTATGCGGGCCAACTTTTCGATAAGACCCATAAAAAGGTACTCGAAGCGTTTGGTTCAAATAGAGAGCGTTTCTTTTCTGGGAATGACTAGTACAACAACCGTTCTGAACACATCAGGGCGGTTGTATTTTTAGTGTAGAACCAAAAAATAATTTGACACTGAGCCGAAAGATTGTAATGTGGTGCTAAGACGTTCTTCTGTAGTTCACCCCCTCCATTTTTCTTCGAGGTTGCCCTAATGTATCCTCAGCATATTCTCGCTGTTTGTGCAGCACAGGAAATTCTTTCGGGCACCTGGTTTCTTCCTGTTATGTATGGAAACACTTCAGGCCCGCAGGATCCCTATGGAGTGTACATTGCGATATTTCCTCGGGGGAGCAAGGTGCATGCTCCACTCGCGGTTGCAATGATTACTGCGGATGAGAAAACTTTTAAACAAAGGAACACTGTATACAATTGTTGTCTCAAAAGCGCAGAGCGCCTCGCTGGACTTGATAGCCGTGTGAGCAGTTACAATCTCAGACATCCAGGCTACGGACATTTGATGGGCGCCATTCGACTCAGTACGGGAGGAGTTCTGTCAGTAGCAGGGCTTCCCCCTGAGTACAATGAAATACTGGCGGTTATGGTTGCTGAGAAAGCGGGGTACATTTCCGAAGATGGTAGGTGCGCAATTCTGGAGACAAGTCAGAACGCTGATCTGTACCTGAGGATGATGAGTACCTTAAATATAGCGATGGACTAGGAGTAGTCCTCATGTCTACCGTGTCTGCCACCTTCGGCAGGCACGGTTTTACTTTGTTGACACTCCTAAAATTTCGTGTAATCTATACCCCATAAGGCCAAAGACAACAGGGCACAGTTTAATAAGTGTAAGAAGTCGTATAAGTTAAAAAGATTTGAATTCAAAACTTAAAACTAACGACTTAAAACTCTATTTTGCTTCATAACTCCTGTCGAGGTCATACACACACCAACGGTGTTTGTCTGAAACTCCTTGCCTTGAAAGGTCGGTTAACAGTTAAATAAGTTTAATAGGTTGAAAAAGTCTAATAAGTTTTAATGCAGTTTGCGTCTAACTTATTCAACTTCGGAGCGAAGCGTGACTTATAGAACCTATCAACTAACACATGGCTATATCAAAAGATAAGAAAATTGAAATTGTTGCACAGCTCAAGAAGGGAATTGCAGACGCTAAGTCACTCGTATTCGTAAACTTCCACGGACTCAATGTCGCCGGAGTAAACGAAATGCGCCGTGGTCTCAAAACTTCTGGAGTTTCCTACGTTGTAGCAAAAAAGACGCTCATCAAGAGAGCGCTTGCTGATTCTGGAATCGAGGGTGAAGTACCTAAGCTTCCTGGAGAGCTCGCACTCGCATGGGGAGATGATCTTGTTGCTCCAGCGCGCGAAGTGTACAACTTCCAAAAGAAAAATCCTGAGGGTCTCAAGATTCTTGGAGGAATGTTCGAAGGAAGAATGATGAACCAAGTATCAATGATGGAAATCGCAACAATCCCAGCACTCCCTGTGCTCCATGGAAAGTTCGTCAATATCATCAATTCACCAATCCAGCGCTTCGTTATTGGGCTCAGTAAGATAGCCGAGAAGAAAGCATAACGAAATTCGGATAACGGATTACGAAAAACGAAAGAATAAAACACGGTATCCGATTTTCGTATTCCGAGTTTAGGAACAAAATCATTATTTAATTTAATTTATTACAAGTATGTCAGAAGAAACAAACGTAGAAGTTCCTGCGAAGTTCAAATCTATCGTAGAAGAAATTGAAAAGATGTCTGTGCTCGACCTTAATGAACTCGTTAAGCTTTTCGAAGCAAAGTTTGGTGTATCAGCTACTGCAGTTGCAGCAGCTGGTCCAGCAGCAGGTCCTGCTGAAGAGGCAAAGGATACCGTAAACTTCGAGCTCACTGACAGTGGTGCTACAAAGATTGCAATCATCAAGATTGTAAAGGAAGTACTCGCTCTTGGTCTTAAGGAAGCAAAGGATCTCGTTGATGCAGCTCCAACTATCCTTAAAGCAGATATGAAGAAGGAGGAAGCTGAGACTCTCAAGAAGTCTATCGAAGA
>JBKJKY010000084.1:0-2641 GCA_046597175.1 Parcubacteria group bacterium | reverse complement strand
GTAAAGAGTTTTTCTTCTTCAGGCGCCAGAACGACGTCTGAAAGTGGTCCGGGGTTTTTGGTTTCGGACATGGTATCTCCAGGATGAGAAAGGGGGGGAAGGAGCAACTAAGAAAACGATACAAAATTTATCTTGCCCAGTCAATGATTCTATAGCAAGGAAAAAGCCACCCGTATGGGGTGGCTTAGTTAGGGTACATTTCACTTCGAATTTTCTCGAGCTCCGCAATGATCGCGGGGTCTGTAATTTTCTGAAAACGAGGGAACTTTTTTCCATCCTTCTCGACATCTCCCATCCACATTGTAAGCGGACGATTGTCAAAGCAGGGGATACTGAGCTCTTTTGATGCTGTATAGACCGAAGCTTCGTACAAAGGTCGATACACGAGAAAATGTTCCTCACCATAGCGCACATTGTCCTCAGTGTGAAATCCAACACCGAGCACTTCATACGCATAGTTGTTTACTGCACCCGCTTTGTCATGCTTGTAGTGGTAGTAGAAGCCTAGCTCGGGCACTTTGTTTGGTATGGGTAGTGACATGGTGTTCTCCGTGAAAGTGTTCTTGGGCAATCTTAGCGTACTCGTGAGATTTTGAGAAATTGGGTTTGTGATTTTTTGGTGGGAGTGAGGCACGAAGATGGAACTTTTTTTGTGAAGATCACATGACAGAGATCTGATAAATAATTGTACTCACTAATTATCTGCGATAGTGCAAGAAAGGTATATGCCATGAAAAATACATCAGGAGTAAGGCTGTAATAATCATGGCAATAATTAACTGCCACTTAAGACGTCGGTGGGTACCTGTTAGGGTGTGATTAAAATAACCACTACAGAAAAATATCATCACGCAAAATCCAATAACCCATAAATATCTTCCATCATGATTTATAACATCCCCAAGAAAAGTGAAACAAATTGCAGTGAACAAAAAAGTGCAATACGTTATCGCTGATATCAATATCACCTTTTTATTTATCTTTTCTATTTCTTTCATCTAATTGATTGTATCAAATTTATTTGCTACGGGACTTGGGATCTCGAAACTTACAGTTTCAGTACCCCGATTGGAGATTTGAACGTTTGTAAACAAACTTAAAATCTGCTCAATCGGGCTTCGAGCCCAAGGCGAAGTGCTCCCAGCACTTCTTCCCGCGAAAAAATAGCTTCGCGATTTTTTGGCTGCGGGACTTGGGCTCGAACCAAGATACTCTGCTTCAGAGGCAAATGTCCTACCATTAGACGATCCCGCAATGTGTTGGTAACTACTTAAAACTTAACACTAACGACTTAAAACTATCCCACACACCATACTGAAAAAAGACATTTAATTCAAGTAAAAAACAAACCCCCGACGCGGTGTATTGCGTAGGGGGGGGTGGGGGAGAAGAACAGGCTTACTCCCAGTTTTTTCCATTGTGCAATGATCCTTGCGACAGGAAGTTTTCAATACGAACCAGAAAAGCTTTCAATTGTTTGAACCAGCGCTTCGGCTCAGGTGGTTCTACAGGCTCGCCGCGGACGAGCTTGATGTTAGGGTGCTTTCTGCGGATTTCGGGACGCTTGCCCACGACTCCTCCGATTTGTGAGAATGTTCAGTTCAGCCGGTATTATATCATATTTACATAAAAAAACAAGCCCCAGCGAAATATCGCATGGGGCCATTGTGCTCAGTTGAGACTGGGGTCAATGATATCTTTGCGATCAGAAAACAGTACGATGAATCCGGACAACCAGTGCTCATCTATATCTTGCTTTGCCCGTTCGGACAGTTCACATTCACGAAGAATTCTGAGTGCCGTTTTGCATTCTTCCATATTGATTTCTTTGTCTCGACTCAGGGCTCTAAAGAGGGATTTTCTCCCGCTAGATTTGCATACAAAAGCGGTTGAAACATAGCCACTCGCAAATCGAAAGTGAAAGTGAGTTCCAATCTTGTCGTTGTGACAAGGATACATCATTGGGAATTCGACCTGTTTCAACATATCGCACACTCCTTACTTTTGGGGTTGGTGTTCAGGTTCTTTTCTATTTCTACACTGAAGCATATAAAAAACAAGACCCAACGCGATATTCTGCGTGGGTCTTTTTTTGGGAGAGAACTTAGAACCATTCCCTCAGGTTTTCGAGGGAATCAATTCCCCCGGTCAATACACCCCTTATTCTAGTAAGCATCCCTTTTTTGAGGTCGGCAGGTTTGGGATGCCTGTCGTTGTTCCTTTCCAGCTTGGGTTCGGTTTTGGGAGGCTCTTCCTCCCGTTCATGTTCAGACACCTTCTTCTCCTCATGAATTTTGGGTTGGAAAATGTACAGTTTGGAACTCTCCTTGGGGGAGGAGTGCTATCGCTGCCAAAAACTCTTGCCGATCAATTGTTCCTTTTTCTGCAAGAGCTTTGGCGATATGCTTTCCTCCACTTTTTGTTCTGAAGTCCGCTGTTCCCCCGCAACTTGTGAAGTGGAAATAGTACGAGTGACCGTTCTGATTGCGTACTAGCTGTACAATCGGAAGTTCATCACCAGCCCTGTGTTCACGAAGCATAGGTACCTCGACGCAACTATTGCGAAGAGGTCTCTTGTTCACGAAATCATTTTTTTTCCAGACATTGGAATGGCTGGTTTTTGTTCGAGATTCGGGTCTGT
>JBKJKY010000040.1:0-7551 GCA_046597175.1 Parcubacteria group bacterium | reverse complement strand
GAAAAACACCCTCAAAAATATTGTTATTGCTGCGGTGCTTATTAACTTTAGCCTGTTGGGAACGAAAATTATTATCGATGCATCCAATATTTTTACGCTCGGTATATACAAACAAATCGTTCCCGATAGTTATTCGCTCGGTGGTGGAGGGATGTCAAATGTGATTATGAAACCTCTTGGACTTACCACCCTCTATAACCCGGTTGGTGTCGCAAAGAGTGGAGCAGCAACCGCTGCGGCTTTTGATGGTGACCTCACCAAAATAGCGATCACCTCAATTGGGGCTTCTATCTTCATGATAGTGACCGCTGGAGTATTCTTTGGGGTCGCTTCAATGTTTATCATTCGCTACGTCACATTCATCTTTTTACTCATACTGTCTCCTGTTGCAGTAATGAGCAATGTACTTCCACAAATGAGTGGTAATGCGAAGAAGTGGCAATCCCAACTATCCGCACAAGCACCGTTTGCCCCCATATTCATGATTTTGCTCTGGGTTGTCCTTACTATTATTAACAGTCCAGGATTTTTGTGTACTGCAAATACACTAGATCCTGCAGCCCTTGCTGGAGCATACAGTGGCACTCTCAAATCTGGATCAATCCCATCAGGTACGTGCACTGAGACTGGACTTATCTTAAACTTCGTTATTGTTACGGCATTCATGAGCGCAATTCTTGGAATTGCTCAGAAAACATCGAATCAAGCAATGAGTTTTTCAAATATTGGGTTTGGGTTCGGTGCCGCGGGTTTTGCAGGAAGAAATATAATTGGAAGAGGTGCGAACAAATTCTTAAAATCAGATACAGCAACAAACCTTCAAGCAAAGGAAGGTTCATCGAGATTTGCGCGGACAATTTTGGGAGGAAGTCGTTTAGCAGCGAACAGTAGCTTTGATGCTCGAGCGACAAGGGCAGTTGGTGCAATAGGAAAAGCCGGTGGAGTAAACCTCGGCTCTGCATCAGGAAAAGGTGGCTTTGTAGTACAGAAGAAAGCGACTGATGAATTCTTTTCATCAAAAGGAAGTCAGTCTCTCAAAGATCGCAATGAACGTGTACGTCTTGCAGAAAACAAATTAACAGTTGGAGCCGGAGCTTCCGCAGCATCAGATTCTGAGTATATTGCGGCTCAATCTGCGGTAGAAGCTAACTCAGCATTCCTTGCGGCTCAAGCAGCGGTAACCGCAGGTACCGCAACTCCAGCGCAGACCACACTCGCTGCAGCGGGAGCTCCTGCTCCTGTAACTGCACAGCAAACTGCACTCATTGCGGCAAACAAAGCAAAAGTGGAGGAGATGTCAAAGACTATCAATCGAATGTCTACTAAGGAAGTTGAGCAAGTCTCTGCAAGCAAACTCAAGGAACCAGCGGTTGCAAAAGCACTTACCCCTGCTCAATACAAAGCACTTATCGGTGGTGATAAACTTACCGTTGAAGAAAAAGAAGCGCTTAAAAAAGCTCGCTTTGGTGCAATTAATACATGGATGACTGCCATCCCACCAATTCCTATGTCAAAAGATGTAGAGAAACAAATTAAGGGCCTTACGTCTGCCGAAATTGAGAATCTTGATCCCGCAGTACTTGCCGACGAGCGGTTTATTGAAACCCTTTCAGCGAGCCAAGTGGCAGAAATCCAGAAGAGTGAAAGATTTACTGAAACCCAAAGAAGTGAGGTTGGTAACTTAAGAAACATCCCACTCTTTAAAGCTCTTACCATAGGGACCTATGATGTAAACAAAGCAAGAGAGATAGTGAAGAAAATGAGTCCAGAGTTACTTGGAAAACTTGCTACACCACCCGCTGGACAACCTAGAGTTCTCACCAATTCAGCTATTTTCCCAGCTCTTTCGCTGGATAAACTAAAACGATTACCACTTTCTGTTGATGATCCGGTAGCAGTTGCAAACATTCGAAACGGAATAATTGCAGCTCATGTTGCTGGGCCAGCTGCAATGGGCTATGGTCCAGTTGGCTCACCAGAAGCTCTCCAAGTTAAAAAGTTACATGATTGGCTAGTATCTCCAGAAGGTCTACTTAATTTCTAATACATGATAACAATCAAAGAAAAAAAGTTTTTGTATTCAAAGCTTCCTAGCGAGCTCAAGGAAAAAATTTCTTCGAATGAAAGCTTGGAAATTATTGAATCTATTGGATCGAAGTTTAATTTAAATGAAGAGCAAAAAAATCTTTTGGATAGCGAAATACTTCTTGTGCTACTCGGAGTAGAGAAGGAGTCTGACTTTACCCAAAATATACAAAAAGGTGATTTATTAAATGACAAAATATCACGTGATATCTATCGTGAAGTAAGTAGACTTATGTTTAGCACAACGCAGACCCTCCTACTGAAGGCTTCGGCAGAATACAGAAAATTGCTAAATTCTAATGTTCTTCAAGAAACCCCAAATCTTTCTCAAGCAATGGATAAAAACTTAATTAAAAATAGTGATAACCTTCTTGAGGACAAAAAAGGAAATGCTGACAATACACTCCCACCCCTACCTGGTCAAAGGGAGATTGCTAGCGCACCCACTGCACACATAGCGCCAACAGAGCCTGCCTTTGTACCGAAGCAACCACTCGCACAACAAAAACCTGAGCCTGCAGTGACGGATGCAGACTGGGAAGCGCGAAAGAAAGCTCTCGAAGCAGGGGAGCTTGTTATGAAAACAGCGTATGGGCAGAAGCCCGACCCTTACCGCGAAGCGGTGTAGGGTGAGTTTTAAGTTTTAAGTCGTTAGTTTTAAGTGGAAACATGCAAAACTACAAATCAAGATCATACAAAGACCTCATTGTTTGGCAAAAAAGTACAAATCTTTCTATTCTTATTTACAAACTTACTTCTTCATTTCCTAAAGAGGAAATTTACGGAATCGTGTCCCAAATGCGTAGGTCGGCTATATCAATTCCCTCAAATCTCGCAGAGGGGAGCATGAGAGGAACGGAAAAAGATTTCAAAAACTTTATTCGAATCTCTCTTGGTTCTGCAGCAGAGCTCCAAACACAGTTGTGCATTGCAAAACAACTAACATTTGGGAGAGAATCAGACTATACTAGTATAGAGTCATTGCTTGAAGAAATAATGAAAATGCTTCACAGTCTTCTTGCTTCTGTATCACTTAAAACTTAAAACTAACGACTTAAAACTTTTCATGCGCTTCCAAGTCCCTCAATTCATCGAAGTAGAAGACAAACTTTTCGGCCCTTTTACCTTCAAACAATTCATATATCTTGCCGGAGGAGCCGGAGCAGTTGTCGCGCTCTTTACCACCCTCCCATCATTCTTTGCTTTTATCCTCTCTATTCCTATAGTCGGCCTTTCGCTCGCCCTGACATTCTTTCGGTACAACAACAGGCCGTTTATTTTTATGCTTGAATCACTCTTTTCATATTACATAGGAGAAAAGCTCTATATTTGGAAAAAGGAACAGAAACAAGTAATCAAAAAGAGGGGTGCACAAACGGCAAACCCTGAAGTGTTTATTCCAAAACTTTCCAATAGCAAACTCAAAGACCTTTCGTGGTCACTTGATGTAACAAAAAATACCGCGATTGATGACGTGGAGGATAATATTGTTTCAAAATAAAGATTCCGAGACTGTATACCGAATTCAAAACGTCGACAGTACCACATACATACGCTACATATGTCCTATAGGACATATGTAGCGTATGTGATGATTTGTGTTTTTATTATTCGTCTTTCGATTTTCGTATTTCGTATTTTGATCGAAACTTTCCCATGTTACAATACTTAAATGGCGATTAACTCAAAAGCGACTCAGGACTTTGTTTCCATCGATGATATTCGTGATGGAATTGTTGTTATGAAAGACGGGGGAATGCGCTCACTCATCCTTGCTTCTTCTCTCAACTTCTCGCTCAAATCAGAGGACGAGAAGACCGCGGTACTCTCTCAGTTCCAAGACTTTGTAAACTCTCTCGATTTCTCTATTCAAATTTTTATTCAATCACGAAAGCTTGATATTAGGCCTTACTTAGCGCTTCTTGAAAACCAAAAGAAGAATCAAATGAACAGCTTGATGAAAATTCAAATCCAAGAATACATGGAGTTCATTCGATCCTTTACCGAAAACACAAACATTATGACAAAGAACTTCTTTGTCGTTGTCCCGTTCAATCCTGCTATCATTAAGGGGAAGGGTGGTATTGCGAGTTCACTGTTCGGAGGTAGTAGTAATGAAAAGGTGGCAATCGATGACGCGAGCTTCGAAGAGTACCGGACTCAACTCGAGCAAAGAGTCTCTGTGGTAGAGCAGGGTCTCGCCCGGTGCGGAATTCGAGTGGCACGACTCGGTACTGAGGAGGTTATTGAGCTATTTTATAAAATATTTAACCCAGGAGATACCGAGAAGCCTATCAAGCTTGATGATGCCAAATAATATCTATGTCACTCTTTGATTTTTTAAAAAGTAATAAAAAGACTGAAACCAACCTCACGAGTACGATTTTGCCCCATGAGATTTATGAGGCAAACACGCT
This sequence comes from Parcubacteria group bacterium, assembly GCA_046597175.1. GTDB lineage: Bacteria > Patescibacteriota > Minisyncoccia > Phycocordibacterales > Zambryskibacteraceae > CAYLHJ01. The sequence continues at coordinate 3,049 of JBKJKY010000040.1, read as the reverse complement.
CGACCTCAAGGATATTATTGCACCGAGCGCACTTAAGGTGAGCCCAAAGGAATTGAGCCTTGGAGAAAAGATTGTTCGAAGTTTTTTTGTCATTTCATATCCACGCTTTCTTGGTGAGAGTTGGTTTGCTCCGATCATTAACCTCGATAAGGTATTTGATGTTTCTATTTTTGTTCACCCAATCGAAACTTCAGTAGTCCTCAAGCAATTTCAAAAAAAAGTAGCCGAAGTCCAAAGTCAAATCCACCTAAGAGAAGACAAGGGGCTTGTCCGTGACCCAATGCTTGATGTTGCATATCAAGATCTCGAAAATCTCCGTGACAATCTTCAGCAAGCTCAGGAAAAGCTCTTTGACGTAGGTCTCTATATCTCTATTTACGGAGATTCTGACAATGAACTCGACAAAATTGAGTCAGAAATCAAATCAATACTTGAATCAAAGCTTGTGTACGTAAAACCCGCACTCTTTCAACAAGAGCAGGGGTACAAGAGTATCTTGCCACTCGGTGAAGACCAGCTTGCGGTGAATTCAAAGCTCAACTCTTCACCACTTTCGAGTCTTTTCCCATTTATCTCTTTTGACCTTACTTCTGACAAAGGAATTCTCTATGGTATCAATCGCCACAATTCAAGCCTCGTTCTCTTTGACCGATTTTCTCTCGAAAACTACAACTCAATTACTTTCGCCAAGTCTGGTGCCGGAAAATCGTATGCCACCAAGCTCGAGATTCTTCGTACACTCATGTTCGATACCGATGTAATGGTGATTGACCCAGAGCGTGAGTACGAGTATATGGCAGAGGCTGTAGGTGGGCGCTATTTCAAAATCTCCCTCAATTCCGAGCACCACATCAACCCCTTTGACCTTCCACCACCAGGAGAGGATGAGTCGGGGGCGAGTGTACTGCGCTCAAACATCATTAATCTTGTTGGACTATTCCGTCTTATGATGGGCGGGCTGTCTGCAGAAGAAGATGCGCTCATTGACCGAGCAATTACTGAGACCTACGCACTCAAAGACATCACCGCAGACTCTGACTTCCGTAATATCGAACCACCACTCCTTTCTGATTTTGAAATGGTACTCTCAGGTCTTGAAGGAGGAGAGTCACTCGCGCAAAGGCTTACCAAGTACACCAAAGGTACATGGGCAGGATTCATCAACAGACCGACCAACATCGATATCAACAAAAAGTTTGTGGTCTTCTCACTTCGAGACATGGAAGATGAGCTGAAGCCAATCGCTATGTACATTGTCACTCACTATATTTGGAGTGCAGTAAGACGTGAGCTCAAAAAACGCCTCCTTGTTATTGATGAAGCATGGTGGATGATGAAGTCAGAAGATACTGCATCATTCCTTCTTAACCTCGCAAAACGTGGACGAAAGTATTACCTCGGACTTGCGACCATCACCCAAGATGTGGACGACTTCTTGAAGTCTCCGTACGGAACGCCGATTATTACGAACTCTTCAATCCAAATACTCCTCAAGCAATCTCCAACGGCTATTGATCGACTTCAACAAATTTTTAATTTAACTGATGAGGAGAAGTACCTGCTTCTCGAGTCTGATGTAGGAGAGGGAATATTCTTTGCAGGACTGAAGCATGTGGCAATAAAAATCATCGCGTCGTACACTGAGGACCAGATCATTACCTCAGATCCTTCTCAAATCCTCGCTATCCAAAAAGCAAAAGAGGATATTGCAACTAGTAGGTAAGGGTTTAACTTAAAAACCATGTCCGATGTTTTAAATTCACAAAGTGATGAGAATAAAGAGCGCTCAACTGAGGGGAATGTGTGGCAAAAATTAGATAACCATACATTCAACCCAGAAAACCATTACCGCGTGGTAAATGAGGCTGGCTACAAAGATTTCCAGGACACTGGAGTGGTGAGGAGTTCACCTGTTGGTACACAATCTCAGATGATCGGGAGGTTTGACCTTGGAGGAAGACCCACTTCTTTTCCTTCTTTTGCAAAAGGTGCTCCAGACTTAAGCTATTTGGATGAGAGCAGTAACCATAACTATATATTCGAAACTGATATACCAATGTATGGTAGAGGTGACACGAATCCAACAAACGGGAACAGAATCAAGGGGCGTCATTGGGCTAAAAGACCAATAGATACGAACACTGGTAGGGTTATTGAGAACATGACCCCAGAGATGATTAGGAACATCTACAAAATTGATAGGGATGGTGGACTATATGTCAAAAATAATAAAGAAAACAAACCCCCAGAGGCCAACGATGTCCGACAAAAAGACGAGAGGAGAGATCCGAATAGATATACTCGACCAAAAGAAATCTTACAGTCAGCAAAAAAACTATTTCAAAAAGAGGCAAGCGCAGGGGGTACTGCGAATTTTGTACTTGAACAAAGAAAAAAACAGCAAGAGAGAAGTGAGTTAGCTAGAAGAAGAGAATTTGAAAAAAAAGAAGGAGAAAAGACTCTCATCGAGGATGCGAGCAGACGGGAAGCTCCACCCGAAGAGACGAGTGACGATACAGGAAAAGCAGGAAGGGGTGTGTACCAACATGCACGAAAAAGAAGCTTCGAGTTAGCAGAAAAAATCTTCAGGGATGCAAAAATGCCGATCGATAAGGAAGCTCTCGAAATTCTAACTAAAACAACACCAGCAAGTAGCGACTACCCAACAAAATCTAATTTCCCTGTAATTATTTTCTCTCTTGCTGTTATAAAAGATATTTTAGATGTTCCATTTGATGTTTCTGTTGTCTTGGTTATTGCTGCGAGTATCTTTTCGTTCTTTATTGGTTTGGTTATCTTTTTCTGGGGATTCGGAAAAACAAACCGACTTCAGCGTAAACTATTTAAGGGATTTATTAAAAGATGGGCATCCATGTGTGTCGTTGAGTTAATACCCGGGCTTCAGGTAATTCCAGCCACTGCCATATTTGTACTCCTTGCACACTTTAGAGAAACGAAATTTGTAGAGACTGCATTGAAGGCGATAAAACTTACATAAAAAAATGGAAAATGAATCATGAATACGCAGATGGTAAACAGGGGAAAAACC
>JBKJKY010000011.1:0-10637 GCA_046597175.1 Parcubacteria group bacterium | reverse complement strand
TTTTCAATAATAGTAGGATTGCCGAGCTCCATAAACGCTACAGCAGAATTCGTAGTACCGAGGTCGATTCCAATGATTTTAGACATATATGTGTATGAAGATAAGCTATTAATTTTCTCTACGAGACAATATTATAGAGACTCTTGATTGACTAGTCAAACGTAACTTAATTACCGTCAAACTGCCCTACACGCACCTTCGCAGGTCGTAGGACCTTGCTGTGTAAGCTAAATCCTGGCTGGAGAACTTCGACAACGGTATGATCTTTTTCCTGTGCATCGACAGGGACAGAGTCAATTGCTTCATGAACGTTTGGGTCAAACGCTTCCCCCACTCCTTCAATTTTCGTCACCCCATTTTGGGTGAGCACTCCGAGCAATTGGTTTTGAATAGATTCCATGCCCATACGCCAATCTTTCGGGAGCGCTTCCCACGACTCTTTGTTCCGCATGGCGAGGTCGAAAGTATCGAGCACCGGGAGAATCTGAGTAATAAGGTCTGCTTTGGCAAACTTAAGCACTTCTTGTGCTCGTTCTTCGTCACGCTTGCGTGCGTTCACGAAGTCAGCTTTATCTTTTTGCCAATTGGTAAGATTTTCAAGTTTACCTGCCTCAGCGAGTTTCAGCTTTTCACGGAGTTTCTTAATAGTGTCACCTTGCGCCTCATCGGCGAGGACTGAATCATCTATTTCTGACTCGGTATCGAGTGTAATGTCATCGTTTTCTTCTTGCATGCACATAAATATAGCGGAAAGTATGGGTCTATTCTAGTATTGACTAAATATTAATATTGTGATATTATACCTAACAGAACATCTGAACGACGAAAGTCCCCTTCGTGTCTGTGCGGGCTATCAGGACACGGTGGTAAGTAAGGTCTGCATCCTTTGCCCCTTCTCTCAAGAAGAAAGCGGATGCGGAAACTCCTGCAGGACTAACCCCCTCAAGGAGATGAAAATGCTGAACGCGATCGTGATCGAGGAAAAATTTTTTAAGCTCATGTTGCTGTTACTCAAGGCAGGTCAACACAAGCTTGTGTACCAGGTCAGTTCTTTGTTAGGTGGTCGTCTTGGTCTTTCAAGGCTCATGCAACCGCTTTGCAACGCGTCATGGGACATTCAGGGTGAGCTCGTAAAGCACGGGTATGCCCTGTGTCCTTCCTGTCAGTGGGTCGCTACTGAGAGCGACCCTCACGACTACTGCAACGAACAGTTGCGGTAAACACCAAATCCCTCATCAACTCCGGTTGATGGGGGATTGTTTTTTTATCGCTTGATTTTTTCTGTTGTCACCACGCCTCAGAGTCTCGCATTGCTATCCTCGATATACTTCCGGCCGTCCAAACGAAAGCAGACCTTTCGGTCTGCTTGGGTGTTATCGTTTCGGTCACAACTCAAATCCTCGTCGTCACTCGGATTTGGTTCTGACCACGGCTCGTGGTTTCTGTTGCTACAGAAACATCACTGTGCCCGTCAAAAAGTACAGAAAAAGCTGGCGAAGGCTAGCTTTCGTCTATCGCTTTGGTCACAACTTATATACTCGCCACCGCTCGTATATAGTCGCGACCCCGCCTCAGTATCTCGCGTGCTCGCTCGATATACTTCCGGCAGTCCAAACGAAAGCAGACCTTTCGGTCTACTTGGGTGTTATCGTTTGGACCACTGTGGAGCTTTGCGGGCTTTTTTGAGACCGAACTTTCGGCGCTCTTTCATGCGTGAGTCACGCTTGAGGAATCCTACTTCCTTCAGTCCCTTGCGGAGTTCAAGATCGTATTCAACGAGAGCACGAGCCACACCGTGACGAACTGCACCGGCTTGAGATGAGATACCTCCTCCTTTTGTGCGAACAGTTACTTTAAACTTCTGAGTAAGGTTTGCTTTGGTAAATGCTTCACGAGCTACACGCTGGAGCTCGGCTGTAGGAAAGTGAACTTCGATTTCCTTCTCGTTTACGGTAAAAGAGTTTTTTGAAGCTTCGGTAATACGAACGCGAGCAGAAGAAGTTTTTCTTCGGCCAATCGTTTCAATGTATCGTGTTTTTGATTCTGTTTCTGACATAAAAATTATTCTACAACTTTGAGATTATTGATCATCTTTGCTCGGAGTTTGTTCTTTGGAAGCATACCACTTACCACCTTGCGGATCATCTCACCACTTCCCTTCTTTGCAAGGGCGTCCTTCAGCTTCACGGTCTTGAGTCCTCCTGGAAATCCAGAGTAGATTTTGTACTCCTTCTCAGCACGCTTCTTGTCTGAAATACCAATTTGAGAAGCATTCATGATGGTAACCTCAACATTTGGAAATGTGTTTCTCTGGAAATCCACAGTATCCTTTCCAATCAAAAGTTTCGCTGCTTCACTAGCAACTCGTCCGAGTGGTTTTCCTTTTGCGTCTATGGTGTGTTTCATTTTGTTTGCTTATACTACTGATTTTTGAGCTGTTGTCTACGAAGGCTATACAAACTCAATGTGAGCTTGAGGACTTGCATCCTTGAGGCGGATTCCCATCTTTACGATGCGGAGGTATCCACCCTTTCGGTCCTTGTAGCGTGGTCCAAGCTCAGTGATAAGCTTCTTGGCACATACTGCACCAACCTGTGCGATAAGATCGCGGTGAGCTGCGAGTGTTGCCTTCTTGGCATTCGTTACCATCTTTTCAACAAGTGGGCGAACTTCTTTTGCCTTCGGTTCAGTTGTTTGCATCTTCTCGTTCTTAATGAGAGCCACAGCAAGTCCGCGCAGGAGCGCCTTTCGCTGTCCCTGTGTTCGGTTGAATTTTCTGTTTGCGTTGTGGTGTCTCATGAAAGTAAAATTAAATCTGTATTATTTGAGTGAAATTCCGTATTCAGCAAGCTTCGCGCGGATTTCCTGGATACCTTTTGCACCAAGTCCATCAACATCGAGAAGATCTCGTTCCTTCTTGCGTGAAAGCCCTCCTACTGTTCGGATGTTTGCGTTAGAAAGCGCATTTTGTGTGCGAGGAGAAAGTCCTACTGACTCGATGCGAGTTTTGAGAAGTTCAGAATCAATCTCTGCCTTTGGAGTTGCCTCCTCTGCTGACATTGAAGACATCGGTGATGATTCCTCCATTTCTTCCTTGAATCCTACGATAGCTTTGAGCTGACCAATCATGATTTGGATTGAAGTCTCGAGAGCTTCCTTAGAACTGATAGTTCCATCAGTTTCGATGAAGAGTTTCAAGCGGTTGAAATCTGTTCGATCACCAACACGCATGTTTTCTACTTCGTAACTTACTCGGCGAATCGGAGTGAAGATTGCATCGAGAGCAATAGTTCCAATATCAACGCGGTTCTTTTGGAGAACTTCTTTTGACACGTATCCCATTCCTTGTTCAACAGTCATCTCGATATCAAGCTCAGCATTTTTGTCGGTAAGTGTCGCAATAACGAGTTCAGGGTTCAGAATTTCAATCTGACCAACCTTATCAACGTCTCCTGCAGTAACAACCTTCTCACCTTTTACTTTGAGCGTAAGAGTTTGTGGCTCAGTCGTAAGCATTTTGATGCGCATCTTCTTGAGGTTTAGCATGACAGTGATTACATCTTCTGAAATACCATTCATTACAGAGAATTCATGGTTCACTCCTGCAATTTTGATTGCAGTAATTGCAGCGCCTGGGAGTGATGAAAGGATGATTCGACGAAGTGAGTTTCCAAGAGTGTGACCGTATCCAGGGTAAAGACCGTCGATTTCATACGTTCCGCTGAATTGATCCTCAGAAACAATTCGTGGTTTTGATGGCAAAACAATTGAATAGTCAAACATAGTGGTGTTTTTAAAATTATTAAAACGTATTATCGGCTATAAAATTCCAAGATCGCGTTCATATCAAACATAGAATTCCCTTTATCATACTTTGGCATACCCTGAATCTCCGCAACCTTCTTATCAAAATCAAACTTAATCCAGGCTGGCGCAGTATATGTCTTCAGGCGTTCATCGAGAGTTGCAAAGAGTGGCTTTGCAGAGCTTGCTGGGCGAATTGAGATAGTGTCACCAACAGAAAGTCTCATAGAAGGAATTGTGATGCGCTTTCCGTTCACATACATGTGACCGTGGGATACAACTTGGCGAGCACCAAGGCGAGTAGATGCAAATCCTGATCGGTATGCAACATTATCAGCGCGAAGCTCGAGTGCTTCATAGAGATTATTTACTGGGTTTGTGTCTTTTCCTTTTGTACCAAGAGCGGTCTTTGCATATTTTGAAAATTGCTTTTCGGTAACGCAGTAGGTAAAGCGAGCTTTCTGCTTTTCGAGAAGTTGCATACCGAAGTTAGACTTTGGACGAGCAAAACCACGCTTTCCGTTCTTTTCTTTTCGAGCTTGCGAAAGTGCATATTTTTGAGTTTGAGTTTTCTCAAAAATAGGAGCTCCGAGGCGGCGTGCGATTTTGTATTTTGGTCCAATGATCATAATAGTGTGATAGTTTCTCTATAATTAAACTCTTCGAGGTTTCTTAGCCTTTGGTCCATTGTGTGGAACTGGGGTTGTATCTTTTACTGAGGTAAGGTTAATGCCCTTTGCGATGAATCCGCGAATTGCAGACTCACGTCCAGAACCTACTCCTTTTACCACAACTGAAACTTCCTTGATGCCCATAGCCTGTCCTTTGGTACCAACAATTTCCCCAACCTTTGCAGCTGCAAATGGGGTACCTTTCTTAGCTCCACGAAATCCGAGAGATCCAGATGATGACCAAGCAAGGGTGTTTCCTTTTACGTCAGTGAGAACCACTTTCGTATTGTTGTAGGTAGATTGAACACAAAGAATTCCTGTATCTGCTCGCTTTTTTGAAACTGAAGAAACAGCAGACTTTTCGCCTCCGCTTGCTTCATCTCCTTTTTTTACAATTCGTTTTTTGCCCATTGGTATTTTCTCGAAAATTTAGGATGTATAGACTGACAAAAGACGTTATCAGAGCCCTTTTTGAGAGTCTGAGGACGTCTCTACGATTGTCTTATTTCAAACCCGTTATTAATAGCATAATTAAAAAAACCTGTAAAGCGACTTTCCCCCAGAATTCGTTATTTCTTATCAGCAATCTTACGTCCAGTACCCATTGTCTTACGAACGTTACCTCTTCGTGTTCGTGAGTTGGTCTTTGTACGCTGACCTCGGACAGGAAGCGAACGCATGTGGCGAACTCCTCGGTATGCCTTAATATCCTTGAGACGCTTGATGTTTCCGGCAACTTCTCGCTTGAGGTCTCCCTCGAGTTTCATAGTTTCGATCACCTTTCGGATGTCGTTTTCTTGAGCAACAGAAATGTCTTTTGGCTTAAGAGCTCGGTCAACACCAGCCTCATCGAGGATAGTCTGAGCGCGAGGGCGTCCAATACCGTAGACAGCAGTGAGTCCGATCTCAATGCGCTTTTCGTCTGGGATAGTAATACCGAGGATTCTCATAGGTAGTTTTAAGTCGTTAGTTTTAAGTGAAATTTGTTTTTAGCTTTGAGTTTACTTAAAACTTAAAACTAAAAACTGAATAATTAGCCTTGGCGTTGCTTGTGACGCTGGTTTGCTTTGCACACTACATACACGTAGCCCTTTCTGCGGACTACCTGGCATTTTGCGCACATTTTTTTGACTGATGCTCGAACTTTCATTGAAAAATTTTATCGATTGAAATGTAAGTAGCTATTCTAATAGAATTGCCGTTTTTGTCAACAACTACTCTCTGCCTATAATCTTCGCACGATTCGTCCCCGTCCCCCATAGGGGTCAACGGTAACTTCCACACGGTCGCCTACCAAAACTCGGATTTTGTTCATTCGCATTTTCCCTGAAAGGTAAGCCAAAAAATCCTTCTCAGAACCTTCTGGGACAATGCGAAAAAGGATGTTTGGGAGGGCTTCAATTACTGTTCCAACGATTTTATCTTCTTTCTTATCTGTTTTAGTATCCATGTATTGTGGAGAGTATACGCGAAGTCTACTGTATGGTCAAAATTAATGAGATTCAGGAGCGATGATAACCTTGATGTCCCCGACATTCGATGGGAATGAACCTTTCCAGAATGGCCTGAGAACTACACTCGCTGTTTTAATCGATGGATAGAGTTGGAGAACTCCCGTTAAATCTTTTTTACTTTTTCCTGCAAGGTCGTTTTTGAGTTTCTCTTCGTCGAATTTCGAAACGAAGTTCAGTGTCCCCGCAAGAGTGAAGGAGAAGCTTTCGAGGTTTGTCGGGCTGAGGGTCTGCTTGTCTTTGATGGTGAGCTTCAAGTTCTCAGCCCCGACAATAGCAACCTGACTCTTTGCTACGTTTGGAGCAAGTTTCCCTGCAACAGTTTGAGCAAACGCACGATTGTTAAAGAGAATTGCAGTGATGGTAGCCTCTTCGTTCACTGTCGCAGATGATTTTGAATCTCCTGACTGTGGGAGTGGGTTATATGAATAGAATATGCCATCATCGTAGAGCGTAAAGTCTGCAGGAGCTTGTGCGAGCGCTTCCTTTTTGAGTATATCTTCTAATTGGCTGTCGAGTTCAGTACGAGCCTTCTTCTCATCAGCTGGAGAGATTTTCTTAACGATTCCAACAAAGCCACCAGACATCTCTGTCTTTGAACGGGCGTAGAGAGTCTTGTATCGTGGATCGTTTTTAAATCCAGGAATAGTGAAGTCTACTTTGCCAATATTGTACTTGTCTCCTGCCTCATCAGCGTAGACAACGGCTTCAACGCTGCCAGGAACTACTTTCCCTGCTTCCATTTTTATCGCAGGTACGACAACAGATTCTGATACTCGATAGATAAGGCCAGTTGGGGTTTCAAATCGAGTATTTTTAATAAGTCTTTGAGAAGTTTTGTCTGCTGAATTGTATATAACAATAGTGCCCGTTGCCTTTCGTTCAACTTTCTCTTCGCCTGTAGCAGGAACTTCTTTGCCAGCGCTTTTTGTAATTTTGAGAACCTGGAAACCGAGCTCGTCACCCGTTGCTTCGCTTTTCGCAGTAAATACTGTCTCTGGTGTGGCAGTAACAGTCTCTTCTTTCGGTACCACAGTTACTGTTGCACCTGAAAGCAGTGACGCTACGGAAAATACTATAATAAGAGTCGCGAGAACTCCTGCTCCCCAAATTAACTTTTTGTGTGATCCCCAAAAGCCTGATTTTGAATCAGTGTCACTTTCGTAGGGATAGATTCGTGGTTCTTCCTCATCATGGTCAATCGGTGATGCCTCTACGACTGGGCGACGTGGTACTTTTGGAATTTCAAAATTTCCTCGCACTTCTGGCTCACGGGCCTGAGGTTTTACATCAGCAAGTATGTTTCGAGAGGTGGTATTTTTTACTGGAATGGGAATATTTCGGATAGAACGTTTTTCTGGTGGAACAATGTCCTGTAAAATATTTTTGACCATAGGTGATAAAAATTAGATTAGAAGTGTCGAATACATTGTATTACAACTGTACACTTTGTAAATGTTAAGAACTCAGTCTATTTTGCAAGAAAATTGTTTCAAGTGAGAGAAATGGGTCGTGAGGAATGTGCTTGCTATACAGAACGAATGGATCGAGTGCGGTATCGGAAATAAGAAATGGAGAGAAACGTTTGAGTTCGGGTTTTGCGAACTGCGCCATGAAGATATCTGACACATCATCGTTCACAGTAACGAACACTTTTACCACTCCTTTTTCTTTTGCACGGATAACAACTGGCGCTCTTCCGAAAATCTCATCAAATCTCTTGAAGTATTCGTCAAGTATTGTAGTCATTCGCTCTTTCTCAGAAGTTTCGAGTGTCTCTTTCGCGTATAAAGACAAATGTGAAAGAGTCATGTCTGAAGGAAGCTGGAGCTTTTCTGACACGGTGCGAATCAGTGAATTACGTCCAAGTGTGAACGAATGTGAGCCAACAATAATATTATCTTCAACAAAGGAAATATCGGTTGTTTCTCCTGCGATATCTACAAGTAGAAAATCCGTTTCGTGGGGAAAAATAGTCTGCATTGCACTAAACGATACAAGAGGAAATGTAAAAGACCTCGTACTGCTTATATGGAGTACATCCTTAAGGATTGTCACAAGAGAAAGGAGTAAGCTATGCGGAACAAGACTCATTGCAACAGAAAGTTCTGCGTTACTCACTTTCTTAAGATAGGGGCTCGCAGTTTCGTATCCGTTTAACTTTACTCGTATGAGCCCTCGCTCAATTACGTGCATGTCTCTTTTGCCAAGGTTGCTATACGCGCCGGAAAGAGCTTCTTTTTCAAATTTCTTTTCTTCTTGTTCTACAATTTCTTCAACACCGCGCTCATCGATGAGAAACGGCTCGTCCTTCTGCATAACTATCGTAGAAATCTTTGTTGCGTACCACGGCGAAGAGAATATGAGCGATGCGCTTCCAATATGCGTGAAAGCACTGTGCGCAAGTTCGGTATGAAGTGCTTCACTTACTTTTTTTACTGCTTGACCAAAAAAAGCTACGAGAGCTTGCTCCAGGTTATCTTGATCAAAGATTTCTTGGACCACCATCGGCACTTTTGTAGTGAACAAAATTTCTGGAGTAGTTTTTGATGTATCGACGAGCGCAAGCGCTACGGTAGCGCTTCCAATATCACAAATGAGTTTGAGTGGTGACGAAGAATTGTCCAAAAACATATACCTACAGTATACAGGAGTTTTTTGTGAGAAAAAAAGTTTATGAGAGTGTTGCTTTTATTCTGCGTACACCTTGTGACGATGCTTCTTCTTTTTGGATAGAAAATTTGCCGAGGACACTGGTGTGCTCGACGTGGGGGCCACCACAAAATTCTTTTGAGATTGCGTTTCCGTTTTTATCTTCAACAAAATAGATAGACACGATATCAGGGTACTTTGCTCCAAACTCCATTTCTGCCCCGAGGGATTCTGCTTCCATCTTCGGCATTTCGCGACGAATGACGGGAAGATCTGCTTCTATGTATCCATTTACAATTGTCTCCACTATTGCCTTTTCTTCGTCAGTCATCTTTCGGTCAAATGAAAAGTCCATGCGAAGTCTTTCTTCGGTAATGTTACTTCCTTTCTGTTTTACTTGTTTACCAAGTACTTGTTGGAGTGCTGAGAGAAGGAGGTGATGGGCAGTGTGGAGTTTAATCGTTTCTTCATTGTGATTTCCAAGACCACCCTTAAACTTTTGCTCTGCACCAGAACGCGAAAGATCTTGATGGACTTTCATTTTTTCATCAAATTCAGAACGGTTTATTGAAATTCCTTTTTCCTTCGCTAATTCCAATGTTAGTTCGATGGGAAATCCGTAGGAAGTAAAGAGCGTGAACGCATCGGTTCCTTTTTCGAATTCTTTGAGACCTTTTTCAAGAGTTATTCTGAACTTTGCTTCTTCCCGTGCAACTTCTTCATCGGTCTCATTTTTTTTGTCAGTAAGATTTTCGTACGAACCTTCATATATTTCAGTCACTGCCTTTGCTAGAAACCTCAAAACTGTCTCTGTTCCGCCAAAATTAAGACCTACAGCATCCGAGTGTCGTATCGCTCTCCTCAGTAGTCGTCTCAAGATATATCCTCGATCGGTGTTTGCAGGAGTTACACCGTCAGCAATCATAAAGACCGAAGTCCGAATGTGATCTGCAATAATCCGAGCTGATTTCTCATTAAAAGCCTTCGCATTATTTTTTATTGATTCAATTATTGGAGTAAAAAGTTCAGTCTCATACGCCGTCTTTTTTCCTTGCATCACTGCAGTCATACGCTCAAGACCGGCGCCGGTATCAACATTTTTTGAAGCGAGTTTTCCGATTACTTTTCCATCTTTCTTTTCATACTCCATAAATACATCATTCCAAATTTCCACAAGATCTTCTCGTTTGACCGCATCGAGAAATTGCTCTTTAGAAAGTTCGCCGAGTCCGTCGGTTAAATCATAAAACATCTCTGTATCTGGTCCGCATGGTCCATTTTCACCTGGGCTCCACCAGTTATCATCTAATCCAAGTTTATAAATTCGAGAGCTTGGAATTCCCACGCTATTCCAGATTGAAACTGCCTCAGTATCTTCGGGGGCATTTTCGTCACCTTCGAAGACTGTTACATACAGCTTGTTTGGATCGAGACCAAGACCTTCTTCTTTTGAGGTGAGGAACTTGAAGCTCCACTTGATTGCATCTTCCTTAAAATAGTCACCGAGAGACCAATTTCCCATCATTTGAAAGAAAGAAAAATGTCTATTGTCTCCAATATCATCGAGGTCTCCCGTTCGTACGCACTTCTGAATGCTCACAAGTCGCTTACCTTGAGGGTGAGGTTGTCCAAGGAGATATGGTACGAGTGGTTGCATTCCAGCGGTTGTAAAAAGTACTGAAGGATCATTTTCAGGCACAAGCGAAGCAGAGGGAATAACTTTGTGTCCCCTCTTTTCAAAAAATGCTAAGTATCTTCGTCGTATTTCTTGTGACTCCATATTGTGTGATTATAGCCATTTTTTGAGAACCGCAAAGTCGCTCCTCAGCTCCCCAATTTTGTTTGCGTTATATACTGCAACAGCAGGGTGATAGAGCGGAACGATTACTACTGTTCCATACGAGGTTTTTGCCTCAAATGCTGTTCCGTGGAGTTCACTGATTGGCTTCAGTTTCTCTTCGAGACCGAACTTCTTCATGATATACGCCATAGAAAAACG